>JADLCA010000464.1 GCA_020847495.1 Candidatus Hydrogenedentota bacterium
CGTGGCAATACGACGAACTTTTGGTGACATGTGCGTTTCCTCCTTTTCTGCACCCTACACAACTGCGTTCAGTTTCTGAACTACTAAATGATACTCCAAGGCCTCGTGCAAATGCAAGCCGCGTAACGGGAAAGCCACCTACGGCCTTCGCCCAACCGGTGCTCCTACTGCATGTCCGGGAGGGTGTTACCACGAATTGCGGGTTTGGCCTTGCCATTCTCCCTTTCACTATACCCATTCAACGGACGTATGTTACCAGTATTTGCCGGAAAACACAAGGGGTAGTATAGGCGGCAAATCCATACCCCTGAATTGGATATCTCGCGGGCATGATCGGCGTCTTTTGGGGGGAGCGAGCCTTTCGGCGGCCTGCTTTGTGCCTCCTCTGGCCTGACCAGCTGGAAATGGACGCCGATTCTTCCCCATAATGGACTGTTGGCGGCCCCGCCGAAGGCCCGGCGGAGAGCGCCATCCCCAGCGCACCGCGAAGGCGGCCCCCTCACTGCATGGGCCGCCAAACCGCGTGCAGGCGCCCGGGAACATGTATCGTTTGTTAACCATTACATAGGTGATATTAGGTGAATAGGACAAATATATCCTGGGCCGCGGCAGCCCTGGTCTCTGTCCTGCTCTACCTCATCCTCTGGCCATCACCCGCAGGCTCCCCCGAGGAACGCGAGGCGCTCCGCCAGGGGCGCACCATCGTGGTCTACTGGGACCGCCACTCGGGGCACGAACATCAGGCGCGGGTCGATCTTGTCGAGGAATACAACCGAAGCCGGGGCATCGAGGACGGCGCGTACGTGCGCGCTCTGCCCATCGGTTACAACGTGCTTATGGAGAAGATGCTGACCTCGATCGCCGCCGGCAGTCCGCCCGATGTGTGCAGCATGGATACTGCCATTTTGGCCCAACTCGTCTCGCAGGGCTGCTTCAGCCCCCTGGACGATCTGGTCAATTCAGAACCTTCCCTCCGGCAGGAAGCCTTTCTTCCCCACACGTGGGAGATGTCCTGTTTCAAGGGTTATGATGCTGCAACCAGGAAATGGGTAACGGCGGTGTGGGGCATCCCAACCACGTCGGACTCGTTTTGTCTCTTGTGGAACAAGGACGCCTTTCGCAAGGCGGGCCTGGACCCGGAACGCCCGCCCCGGACAATCGCGGAGTTGGAGGAGTTTGCAGCGAAGTTGACGATTCGCGGCTCCACGGGCATTGAACAGTACGGATTTGTCCCCTGGTTTCCGTGGGACCTCACGCACATGTGGGGCGGCCTCTTCGGGGGCAGGTGGTTTGACGAAGAGACCGGGCTGGCCGTTTGCAGGGGCGACCCCGGCGTTATCGCCTCGTTCGCATGGCAGCAGAAGTTCGCCGTCGACCCGAACGCGGCCAGCCAACTCCCCTATGCCATTGACCCCGAGCGAACCCAGTCCTTTGAGAAGATGGGCGCCTATCAAAGCTCCAACAACCCCTTCTATTCGGGCAAGGTGGCCATGATTACGGAAGGGGAATGGCAGGTCACCTTCATCCGCAAATACGCCCCGGACCTGGATTGGGGCGTTGCGCCGGTGCCGCAGCCTGAGGGTGTCGAACCCTTGGCCTATGGTCCCGCCAGCGTTGCGGACGCCATTCCGGCGGGAGCCCGGAATCGAGACGCCGCTCTGAAGTTCCTGAGGTGGTTTTATGCGCCACGGCCGGATGGGCGGCCTTCGCCCGCGAGTGACTACAATGCGGCCATCCACAACATCCCGCCACGCCGCGACGAAGCGCTGCAAGAGCGCTTCATGGGCGACCCGGAGTTCAGGGTCTTTGTCGAAGTGCTGCTGAACCGCCCCGTGGTGCGCTACCCGGTGTCATCGGAAACGCAGTTCTTCCTCGACGAGATGGCCTCCAGCCGCGAGTATATCCTGCGGTACCTGAAGACGCCCGAAGTAGCGGCCCGCGATTTGGAGCAGAGCACAAACGAAGCAATCAAGCGGCACCAGGACGTCGGGGGGGCGTCAGCGTCATGACCCGCCGCGAACGCGCGAATCTGCGAAACGGCCTGCTCTTCGCGGCACCGTTCATTGTGGGTTTTCTGGCGGTCTACCTGTATCCGCTGGTGATGACGATGGTCTACAGTCTCCAGCGCTACAACGTCATCAAACCGCCCGTCTGGGTGGGCCTCGCCAACTACCGTGAACTGCTCGTTGAGGACCCACGCTTTTGGACGGCCCTTTACAATACGGTGTATTTTACGGTCCTGTCCGTACCGCTGGGTCTTGCACTGGCGCTGGGCCTGGCCATGCTTCTGAGCCTGAAAGTGCGCGGTCAGGCTGTCTATCGCACGATATTCTTCCTGCCGACTATCGTACCCGTGGTTGCCTCGGCGGTGCTGTGGATGTGGGTCTTCAATCCACAGAGCGGCCTGTTGAACGGCACCCTGCAAGAGTTCTTCGGCATCGAAGGACCGGGGTGGATGGCCGACGAGCACTGGTCGAAACCGGCGCTTATTCTCATGAGCTTCTGGACCGTGGGCGGCGCGATGGTCATCTTTCTCGCTGGACTGGCCGACGTGCCCCAGTCCTTGTACGAGGTTGCGGACATCGACGGAGCCGGGCCTTTTCGGAGATTCTGGAACGTCACCCTTCCGATGGTCACTCCGGTCATCCTGTTCAACCTGGTGATAGGCCTCATCAACGGATTTCAGTATTTCACCCAAGTCTACGTGATGACCAATGGCCGGGGGGAACCCGTCGGCTCGACCATGTTCTACGCGCTGTACCTGTACCGGAATTCGTTCTACTACCTGAACATGGGGTACGGTTCCGCCATGGCCTGGATTATGTTCCTGATCATCCTGAGCGCAACCCTCGCCGTGATGCTGTCGTCGAAACGCTGGGTGCATTACCATGGCGAGTAAACGGCTGAAGACCTTTGCGAGCCATACCGTGCTCATTGCAGCTTCGCTCTTGTTCATCGCCCCGTTCGCGTGGATGCTCTCCACCTCGCTCAAGCATGAGTCGCGGATCTTCGCGAAACCCGGCGAGCCGCCACAGTGGATTCCGACCACGGACCGTCTGGACGAACAGGGCCGTCCGCTCGTGACGTACCGGGGAAAGACGGCGGCCAAATTGCAGCGGATGGAAAGCGGAAAGACGCTGCTGGAGGTGGACGCACAACGAGTCGAGGCCGATGAGGAAGAATTTGAAAGTCAACAGCGCCTGGGCCTCCACTGGCAGAACTACGTGGAGGCGTTTCAAATCATCAACTTTCCCAGAAGCCTCAAGAACTCGCTCTTCGTTTGCTTTTCCGTGGTGATCGGAACGCTGATGTCATGTTCGCTTGTCGCGTACAGTTTTTCCCGAATTGAGTGGCCGGGCCGCAACTTCTGCTTTGTTCTGGTGCTCGCAACGATGATGATCCCTTACCAAGTGATGCTGATTCCGCTCTTTGTCCTCTACAAGAACCTGGGATGGACCGGCTCCTTCAAGCCCCTTATCATGCCGGCCTTTCTTGGTACGCCCTTCTACATCTTCCTGCTGCGGCAGTTCTTCATGGGGATACCCCAAGACCTGAGTGCTGCGGCGAGGATCGACGGCTGCAGCGAGTTCGGGATTTACGCCCGAATTGTCCTGCCGCTGTCTAAGCCAGCCTTGGCGACCACGGCCCTGTTCACGTTTTTGTTTGAGTGGGGTGATTTCCTGAACCCCCTTGTGTTCCTGCAGGATGACCGCCAGTACACCTTGGCGCTGGCTTTACAGCAGTTCCAGAGTCAGCACGAAAGCCTCTGGGGACCCCTGATGGCCATGTCCACAGTCATAACGCTCCCGATTATCCTGCTCTTCTTTTTGACGCAGAAGACCTTCATTCAAGGAATCACGTTGACCGGCCTCAAAGGCTGACCAATTACGTAAACAAAAATTGACATCAGGAAAACAGGGAATGAGAGTAGAGGATTTGAATGAAAGATATTGATTTTGTTAAATCGACCTTGGAAGAGTTGGCGATATTTGTACGTCAGAAATACGCACAAAGAGGTTCTGTATCGATTACGCATAAGCGGGAACCAAACGACTTGGTCACAGAGGTTGACGTAGCAGTTCAGGAGCAGATTTGCGCCCGGATCGCCCAGTCCTTCCCCGAAGATATTGCCGTGGGCGAAGAAAACGGGCTGAACCGCTTTCCGGAGGACCCATGTACCCGCGCCTGGGTAATTGACCCGATCGACGGAACCCAGAACTTCGTACGGGGTCTCTTTCCGAGCTTTGGCATCTCGCTGGCGTTGGCCGTTGGAGGGGTTCCGGTTGCGGGTGGCGTGGCGGTCCCAGGCACAGGCGATCTTTTTCTCGCGGAGCGAGGCTCCGGTGCTTTTCGAAATGGGGAGCGGATTCGCGTATCACCCATAGATGACTTGTCGCTCGCCAGAGCGGAGATCGATTTCTCGTGTCCTGCTGACCGAGCCGCGACGTTGCGGCAATTCGGCGAACTGGTAACATCCGTAGGTCAGGTTCGCTGCCACTGCGCGGCGGTGATCGGACTATGCTCGGTGGCCACCGGAGACATGGATGCCTATGTTCACGTCACTTTGAATCCATGGGATTACGCCGCCGGGATGATCCTGGTTCAGGAGGCAGGGGGTAAGATGACCCGTCTGGATGGGCGGCCCTTGAACTTGTTCGACGGGGGACGCGGGGTCTTGGCGAGCAATGGAATCATGCATGAAGCGCTATCGGCGGTTGCAAGCAGGGTGAAGGGGTAGACATGGGTAAGGCAGTTCAGTTTGGGGCCGGTAACATCGGGCGAGGGTTCCTGGGCCAGCTTTTCTTCGAGACGGGCTACTCGACGACCTATATCGACGTCGTCCAGGACCTGATCGACCAGCTTAACGCGCGCCGGTCGTATCCCCTGCGGATTGTAGACGAGCAGACGTACACGCTCACCATCGGCGACGTTGCCGCACTGCATGCAAGCCAGCGCGACGCCGTGGCCCGTTGTGTCGCCGGGGCGGATATCGGCGCAACGGCGGTCGGGGTACCGGTTCTGGCGAAGGTGGCGCCCTTGATCGCCGCGGGAGTCGAACTCCGCTACCAGGACCCTAATGCGGCACCGCTCAACATCATCGTTTGCGAGAACATGATCGAGGCGGGACCCTACCTGCGCGAGAAAGTCCGGGAGCACCTCTCCCCCGCTTTCCACCGCGCGCTGGACGAGCGGGTAGGATTCGTCGAGGCCAGTATCGGCCGGATGGTACCGGTCATGACGGACGCGGTGCGCGCAGAGGACCCTCTACTGGTATGCGTCGAGGCCTATTGTGACTTGCCCGTTGACGCACAGGGCTTTAAGGGGCCGGCGCCGAAGCTCAAGAACATGCAACCGCGCAACAACTTCGGGGGCTACGTGGAGCGCAAGCTCTTCATCCACAACGCAGGACACGCAACAACCGCGTACCTCGGTTACCTGAGGGGCCACGAGTACACGTGGCAGGCGGTGGAGGACAAGACCGTGCGCAAGGAGGTGGAAGCGGCCCTTGCGGAGTCCAAGGCGGGATTGGTCAAGAAACACGGGCTGGACCCTGCAGGGCTGGACGAACACATCCAAGACCTGCTGCAGCGCTTCGCCAATAGAGGCTTGGGCGACCAAGTGGCAAGGGTGGCGAAGGATCCCATCCGCAAGCTGGGGCCGCGGGACCGCCTAATCGGCGCGTCCAGCATGTGCCTGGAGCAGGGGATTGAGCCGAAGAACCTCGCGTTTGCAGCGGCAGCCGCAATCCGGTACGATCACGCGGAAGACCAAGCGGCCCAATCTGTTCAAGCGCTTTACCGGGAGCGTGGGCTGGAGGGGGTCCTTACCGAGATTTGCCAGGTTAACCGGGGCGCGCACCTGGCCACCTTGATTCAAGCAGGCATTCAACGCCTTCAGCGAGAAGGCTGGGTTCGTTAGGAAAACGTATGCACGAAGTGAAACTCCCCCAGATGGGGCAATCCGTTGAAGAAGCATCAATCGTTCAGTGGCTGAAGAAAGAGGGAGACCGCGTCCAGCGCGGCGACCCCCTTGTCTCCATCCAGACGGACAAGGCGGAGATCGAGTGTGAATCACCCGCGTCGGGGGTGTTACGCAAGATCCTCCTGGAGCCGGACGTCTCGGTGCCGGTCATGACCGTCATCGCGCTGGTGGGAGAAGCGGACGAGCCGCTGCCGGACTTGGCGCAATACCGCAGCGGTGCAAGCGTTGCGGAAGCCCCTCAAGAGTCCGCTCCCACGCCAGCGGTGGCGCCGGTTGTGGCGGAGACGCCCGTAACTTCGGATCGGGTTTCCGTGTCGCCTCGTGCCCGCAAGAAGGCAGAGGCATTGCACGTCGACCCGAGTCTGGCCAAAGGCACGGGAGCGGGCGGCAGGATCATGGAAGAGGACGTGATCGCGTATGCCGCCTCAGTGGGATCGGTCAAGGCCACGCCGACGGCGCGGCGCCTCGCGGAGGTGGAAGGGGTCGATTTGGCCCGCGTCCACGGATCGGGTCCGGGCGGCAAGGTCATGAAAGAGGATGTCGCCGCCGCGGCAGGCTCCGCGCGCCCTTCAGCACCAAGCGTCGCCGCAGCGGGCAAGGTGCCCCTCTCCCCCATGCGCCGGATCATCGCGCAGCGGATGTGCGACAGCAAGTTCTCGGCGCCGCATTATTACGTCACCGTCGAGGTGGACATGGCGGCCGCGGCTAAGTTCCGTGCGAGCGCACCGGTGAAACCTTCGTACAACGATATCGTGATGCGGGCGACGGCGTTGGCTCTTTCCGAATTCCCGCTGGTGAATGCGCGGTGGTGCGGGGATGCGATCGAAGTCGTCAGCGGCGTTCACTTGGGATTCGCGGTGGCGTTACCCGCCGGACTGATCGTGCCGGTCGTGCGCGACGTGCAGAACCTCTCGCTGCAGGGCATCAGTCAGGCGTGCCGTGATCTCACGGAGAAGGCCCGGAACGGCAAGCTCATGCCGGACGATTACACGGGCAGTTCGTTCACGATCTCGAACCTGGGCGGATTCGGCGTCGATCAGTTTACGGCGATCATCAATCAGCCGGACAGCGCGATCCTGGCCGTAGGCCAGATCAAGGATCGCCCGGTGGTGGTTGACGGGGGCATCCATATTCGTCCAATCATGAAGCTCACGCTGTCCAGCGACCACCGCGTGATCGATGGGGCACTGGCGGCGCAGTTCATGGGGCGGTTGAAACAGATTCTGGAAGAAGCGCGCTTGTAGGCGCGTGTCAACGGTGCGGAGACTTCCATGCGCGAATGCGATGTAGCAGTAATAGGCAGTGGTCCCGGCGGGTATGTGGCGGCGATCCGCGCGGCCCAGCGCGGCGCAAAGACTTTGGTGTTTGAGAAGGAAGAAGTAGGGGGCGTATGTCTGAACTGGGGATGCATCCCCACGAAGACGATGATCCATACCGCGGAGCTGTACCGGAAACTCCAGCACGCCTCGGATTTTGGATTGAACATCAAGCGTGTCGAATTGGACTTGAAGGCCCTCGTGGCGCGCAAGAATGACGTCGTAAAAAAGAACAAGGGCGGAATCCGGAACTTGTTCAAGGCGCACGGGATTGATGTCATCAAAGGCGAAGCGCTCGTGACAGCGCCCGGTACGATCAAGGTGGACGCGGAGGAGTTCAGGGCGCGGTCCATCATCGTGGCTACGGGCAGTTCCTCGGCGCAACTCCCCGGCCTGGAGACAGACGGGAAACGGATCATCACAAGCACGGAGGCATTGGAACTGGAATCGCTTCCCAAGCGCATTTTGGTCATCGGAGCCGGCGCGATCGGGGCGGAGTTTGCCTGCCTTTGGAATGCGTTCGGTGTCGAGATCATCCTCGTGGAAATGATGCCGCGCGTATTGCCGCTGGATGACGCGGAACTAACGAAGGGCCTCGAGACGCTCTTCAAGAAGCGCGGCATGGACGTGCGCACCGAGACCAAGGTGAAACGCATGGACACGTCGAAAAAGGGCGTCCATGTTGAACTCGAAGGCAAGAAGGCCGGTGAAGCGGATGTCGACCTGGTGCTGGTGGGCATCGGGCGCCAGTACCATTCGGGCGTCGTTACGAAGACGCCGTCCCTGGGCGTGCAAGTGGGCAAGCGCGGCGAGATCCTTGTGAACGAGCGCATGGAGACCAATGTGAAGGGCATCTACGCCATCGGCGATGTGACCGCCAAGACCATGCTCGCACACGGCGCTTCCGCGGAGGGTCTGGTGGCGGCGGCCAATGCCACGGGCGGCGACGAACGGATGGACTATCGCGTCGTGCCCGCGTGCACCTTTACATCGCCGGAAGTGGCGCGCGTGGGCGTCACGGAGGCCCAGGCGCACGAGGCGGGCATCGAGGTGAAGACAGGCCGCTTCTCGTTTCTCGCGAGCGGCCGCGCCCATGCGATGGGCGAAACCGACGGAATGGTCAAGATTGTGGGGGATGCGCGGACCGACGAGGTACTCGGGGTGCACATCATGGGGCATGAAGCGGGGGAATTGATCGCTTCCGCGGCAGTTGCCATGAAGATGGAGGCGACCGTCGCCGAAATCGCACATACGATACACACGCATCCGACCCTGTCCGAGACGGTGATGGAGGCGGCGGAAGACTACTTCGGCGTGGGCATACACACGCCTCCCGGGAAGCGATCGTAAGTCCAGGCGCGGATCAGCGAGGATTACGGAGTGCGCTTACGTTTTCGGAGAACCCTGGAATTCACGCTCACCGTGTTGCTGGTGTGTTTCACACCGGTCGCGGTGCTTCTGCCGGGAATCCTCCACGGTGATGTGGCGCTGTCCACGGATAGTGTGTTCGCATTTACGCCGTGGGAAGAAGCGCGTCAGCCTGAGACCGCGCCTCCGTCTAATCCTGAAGCCAACTTGATGGCGCAGCAGTATTTTCCCTGGTACGTCTTTCTTAGCGAAGCGGGCGAAATTCGAGATGTGCTTTGGAACCCGCTGGAGAATGCGGGTCTCCCCTTCCTGGCCCTGTGGCGAACAAGATGCCTTTCCCCCTTCACGCTCCCCTTCTATCTCGGCGAACCGGGCCTGGCGCTCACGTGGTCCGTCTACCTGAAGCTGCTGGTGGCGGGGCTCTGCGCGATGTATGCGGCGCGGCGTCTAGGGTTTCACAGGCCCGTGGCTTTATTTGTTGCCCTTGCATTTCAGTTGAGCGCCGGCATGGTTCTCTGGTGGGGATATCCGATCACCGACGTGCTCCCGTGGCTTCCCCTGCTCGTGCTGTATTGCGAACGCATCGCGTTGGGCCATTACCGCATGTGGGTATCCGGCGCGGTCGTCATGGGTCTGATGCTGCTGGGAGGGGATCCGCAAGGCGTTGCCGTTCTCATGGTGTTCGCGGCACTGTTTCTCCTGACGCGGTCCAAACTGGATGGACGCGGCCTGAAAGGGGCCGCGCTCCCGTTACTCGTGCTTGCTGCGAGCGGCCTGCTTTCACTGTGCCTGGCGGCGGTCCAACTGCTCCCGTTCGCCGAGTTCATGCGGGAAGCCCGAACGCTGGGTTTGGTGCCGCCGGACTCCACGATTTCGATTTGGGATCTTTCCTTGATTGTTCTCCCCCACCTTCATGGCGCGTTCACTCAGGCTTTGCGCTCCGGCGACGCGAGCGCGCAGACGGCTGGCCTGTTGCACGTGGGAATTGCGCAGATCGCACTGCTCCCCGTGTGGCTGGCGATGCGCCCGTTTTCGAATGTGCGGCAGCGGCACCGGATTGAGGCGCTCTTGCTGCCCTCCCTGCTCTTGACGATACTGGCATTTCTGTGGGGTCCAGTGCTCCGCCTGATTCCGGTCATTGACTTGATCGCCCCGCATCATTACCTGGCGGCCAATGGTTTCGTGCTGGCGCTGGCAGCGGCGGCCACGGCCGAAGAATGGGTCCACCTTAATGCACAGGACTGCCAGGATACTTTGAAGCGTCTGCTGATCTTCGGCCCGATGTTCCTGCTATTCGCGGCCGGGGTTGTGGCACTCGGAGTCATGAGTCCGGAGACGACTGAAAACGTAAAGACGCTCGCGATCA
>JADLCA010000465.1 GCA_020847495.1 Candidatus Hydrogenedentota bacterium
CTGATAGCGGGCGCGGATCATTGGGTCGTATGAGGGGTCGTGGCTGGTGCGCCAGGCATCGATGAGCTGCTCGATGCGGATGTCATAGCGGGGGGAGTAGTTGTTCAGCAGGTACATCAACTCGCTCTTAATCTTCTGCGCGTTTGAATCGCCCCCCTCGTTGCACTTCACCAGGAGTTGCTTACGGCCTTGCTCCACGGCGTCCTGATACTGTTTCAGCCCTTTTACGCCGTGCTGATTGCCGCGGACCTTGCGTTTGGCTTCCTCACGAATCTGCTTCTTGAATTCGGACTTCTTCATGGAGCGGCTCCGGCCAATGGACACACCCCCACGGGGCGATTCAACAACAAAATGATGTACCAGGAGCGGTCTTTCGATCAATGGTAGGTGGAAGTGCAGTGCGAGACGGCCCGTCAAATCCAACCGGACGTCCTGTGCTTCGCCCGGTGAAGGTATTCTCCCCAATTGCTGTCCGGGATTAACTCGCGGATCTTGCCCAAGTGAGGGAGAATTGCTCGGGCGCATTGGGCTTCGCTGAACTGGTACTTCGTCCAGCGCTCAGGGCTTTCCTCAGGCCCGGTGTAGACATGCCCGCGTTCCTCGTACCACTCGCCCAAGAGAGCGGCCACCCCGCGCGCAATGGCGGGATCCTCATGATTCAGCAAGGGCGTCAGTATCATCAAGCCCTCGGCGGAGATGGGCTGGACCGAAAGTTGGACAGCGGGGCGCGGAGGGTCCATGCGGAGGATAAGCGGAGTATTGACGCGCCACACAATCCAGTCGACCGGCAGGACTGTGAACAGGAAGATTGCAAGCACGAAGGCGGCGAGTTCCTTTCTCAACAGCCACTGGATACTGCGCTTGCGGACAATCATAATGCATACCAGAATGACTCCGCATAGCACCAGCAGCGTGCCGCAGATACCAACGACCCGCATCCGCGTAAGTCCGTTGTAGCTGATGTACATGTGCAGCCTCAACATGACCCACACCGCAATCAGGAGGTTCTGAGCGACCCAGATGTACGAGGCGTTCCGGAGGCGATTGGCCCGCGGATGGTACTGCAATTCGCCGGAAAACGCATATCCCAGCACGCACGTGCTCATCGCAAGCGCCACGGTAAGCCCGATGACGCCCTGGTGCGCGTATTGCGAATGATCCAGCCCTGTCGGGAGTTCCCGCAGATAGGCCAGGTAGTAGGCGTCAATCAGGTTGTACCCTAGGAACACGACGTTTACCCCGAGAAGTGTGTTCCGCGCGATGCGGAATGACAGGTTTGCCCGGAGTTCCTGGGCCGGCTTCGGGACTGCGGGAATGAGCCAGCGGCGATGCCCCGGATAGAGGAATGCCTGGGGGCGGAAAAGCGAGGCCACAAACACCAGCGCGATCAGCCAGAAGAGAAAGCGTTCGGGCGTCGGCGCAGACTTCTCCCAAAGATTCGAGAGCATGTCCCACAGCGGTTTCCAATTGCTGTTGAAAGAGTCTCGAAGTATTGGGTTGGCGCCCAGGAATACGAGAACAAATGCCGACATAATCGCGACGGGTACCGCAATAACCGCAAGCGATCTTGCCTCGATCCTGCGCCAAAGGAAAGAGGCACCCCGTCTCCTGCCATATCCGATGTACTGAATCCAGCGAACGATCCCCGCGACCGCGGTTGGGAGAAAAGAAAGCGCAAGAAAAGGGATGTGGGCACGGCCGTAACGACAGACCAGGGCGAGCACAACGAGAAGCCCAACACCCACGGCAATGCCGGCGGCATCAGACTGCCAGGCGTGGTGAAGTGCAAGAAGCGGGAACAACGTCAGCACAAGACCCAGGGCGGGGGTGAACCGCCGGACTGGAGCAAAGGCCAATACCGCTATCGGGATTATGAGAAGCGCCAGGGCAAACGAAAGACCGCCGGCACCGCAGTAGATGAGATAATCGAGCAGCGCTGTCAGCACGACAAGTGCCAGTATCTCCGAGCGGCGCACATGGCGCAGCGGACGGTACCGGTTGTAGGAAACCGGCGGCGCGACGGGAAAGTGAGGCGGGACTCTCCGATGAGGAGACTGCGGGCTGCCCTCTGCATCTCCTGGCTTCGAAGGCACATCCATTTTGTCAGCTTCCTTCTGCGGTGATGCCGTCATGGGGAGGAAACCACGACCATCGTACGAGTCTCGCCATGCACTGTCAATATCAGATTTCTGCGCATCCCTGATACGTGATCTGCCTTGGCCCGCCAGAAACGGACCGGTCAGAGCGATCGGACCGATCGTTTCCGTCTTCCTTGACCTTGCGGCCTTCGTTCCGTAAGTTAGTGCGGTCTGCGCGAAGCACCTGCGAGACTGAGCCACTGCATGGCACATCGATCGCGAAGTACCTGGAGTGAACCGCATTTATGAAAGTAGCCCCCAAGGCGGATTCCAAAGACGTGAGCGTCGTGATCCCCGCGCTGAACGAGGGACCCAACCTCACCTGTTTGCTGCCTTTGCTCCGCGATGCCCTGTCCCCGCTGACGGATTCCTGGGAGGTCGTCGTCGTGGACGGCGAGTCGCAGGACGACACCCAGCGCGTGGTGGCCGAGTGTGGCGCCAACTTCCGCTACATTCGCGAGGAAGTGCCCGGATACGGACGGGCCTTGCTGCGGGGCATTTCGGAGGCCTGCGGAACCTACGTCATCACGATGGACGCCGATATGTCTCACCCCGCGGAATTCATCACCCAGTTGTGGGAAGCGCGCACGGCGGGAGATATCGTGATTGCGTCCCGCTACGTGCCGGGCGGCTCCGCGGACCAGCCTTACTTCCGGTATCTGCTCAGCCGGATTCTCAACGCGTTCTTTGGCGTGGGACTGTCAATACCCGTGCGCGACCTGTCGAGTGGTTTCCGCCTGTACCGCCGCATCGTGTTTGAGCGCATCGACGTGCAGCACACCAATTTCGTCATTCTGGTGGAAATCCTGTTGCGGGTGTTTGCGCGCGGCTCGCGCATCGCCGAGATCCCGTTTCACTATCACCCGCGGATCTATGGCGGGTCGCACGCGCGCATCCTGCATTTCGGTATGGACTATCTCCGGCTGTTCTTCCGCATTTGGCGGTTTCGCAATTCGGTCGAGTTCCCGGACTACGACTGGCGGGCGCACGACAGCCGGATCTGGTTTCAGCGCTATTGGCAGCGCAAGCGCCACGACATTATCTTGAGGTTCACGCCGCCCAGCGTTTCCACGTGTGACGTGGGGTGCGGCAGCAGCCGCATCCTTGCGGATTTGCCGCACGCAGTCGGTGTCGACATGCGGCACGACAAGTTAGCCTACATGCGGAAGGCGAATTCCCAGCTCGTCCAGGCGAACGGCATGGTCCTGCCTTTCGAGGACAATGAGTTCGACTGCGTAATCTCCTCGGAAGTCATCGAGCACATCCCCGAAGAGAACGGCCGCCTTCTGGATGAACTCACGCGCGTCCTGAAACCGGGCGGCATCCTCGTGCTGGGAACGCCCGACTACGGCGGCTGGCAATGGCCCCTGATCGAATGGGTCTACGGCAAGGTGGCCCCCGGCGCTTACGCCGATGAGCATGTCACCTTCTATACCTTCGGCAGCCTGAAGAAGGCTCTGGAAGACCGGGGCTACGAGATACTGGACCATGGCTACATCTGCCAGGCCGAGCTGATCTTCAAGGCCGTATACCGGCCTGCGTCCGCTTAGAGCGTGTTTCATGAGTCCAACATCCCCAGAATCGGCGCCGTTCGGATCACCTTGTAGCGCCGTCCAGACCACATTGATCCTTGCGTTCAGGTCCCTTTGAAACACACGGTTAGCGGCACACGACGTATCTGTTTGCCCATCTTCCGCGCAATCGGATTGCCCGCGCGCTCCCCTGCAAGTCCCGTAGGGACGACTGAAAGTAGCCCCGGATTTCAATCCGGGGTACACTGCGTCCCCCTTCGTGCAGTCCCGGAGGGACGGCAGAGCCCATCATGTCGCGTCACGCATTTCACTTCAGACGGGTCATAAAGAGGGAGGGAATGTACCCGGCCCGCGGTTGGACGTTCATTCCCTGCCGCCCTGGACTACTAACTTGCAGGATCTCAAGAAAGTCACGCATATTCTGCGCGGCTTTCGAAACTCAGTGGGCCTACAGCCGCATGTACAAGCATATAGGCCTTTCAGTCCGTCAGAGCGCGGCGTGCAGCCACAGCCCTGGTAAGGGCGCAGGGGTGTAGCCCCGGGTGGAGCCGAAGGCGGAACCCGTGGATGGATGCGGCACCCCACGATCAAGCCCCAGCGTGGGCGAGGGAGGTCCAGTGAAACGGTCGCCATGACATGCGCAGGAGCGGTAGGCAGGTTCTGCGAACAGTGGGGTGACAGGACATCACCGAAGAATCCTGCGCCCCCGCTGGGGCTTTCACAAGGGGAGGGTACTCCA
>JADLCA010000466.1 GCA_020847495.1 Candidatus Hydrogenedentota bacterium
ATTCTAGGGTTGGATTGGCATTGCCGGACACGGGGGTGTTCGCGCTAACGTTAAACCTACCGGTCGTTTGTATCGCCTAACCGCGCGCTCATCCGTCCTGTTTTGACCTCCCGGATGGCCTCGTAAGAGCTAACACGCATCCCTCCGGGGATGGAGGTCATTTTCATGCCTGATCCACTGATGATTGTTGTGTGGATCGGAGCTGGTTTCGTCGTGGGACTGTTCGCCGCCGTGATCGGCGCCAGTCTGTTTGGGAGGAGCCTGCTGGGCAAAGCACGCCGTGAGGCGGCCCAGACGATTTCAGACGCAGAACGCGAAGCCGCTTCGGTCATCAAGGAAGCAAACACCACCATTAAAGAGCAGCGCATTCATCTCCGTGAGGAAGCGGAGCGGGAAGCGCGCGAACTGCGAAAAGAGCTGGTTGCACTCGAAAAGCGCATCCTGGCCAAAGAGGAAACGATTGACAAGCGCGTCGATGTCGTCGAGCGCAAGGCGAGTGAACTGGCGGCCAAAGACCGCGAACTTACCGCCCGCGAAACGGGCTTGGTTAAAGAGAAAGAGCAACTGACGGTTCTCATAGGCGAGCAGACCAAGAAGTTGGAGTTCATCTCCGGCATGAGTGCGGAAGAGGCCCGCCGCGAACTCTTTCAGCAGCTCGAAACGGAAGTCCGCCGGGACACCGCGCTCCGGCTCAAGCGCATTGAAGAAGAACTGGTCGAGAACGCGGATAAGAAGGCCAAGTGGATTATTGGCCAAGCCATCCAGCGTTGCGCGGCCGACCACGTCGCGGAGACGACCGTTTCTGTGGTGCCGTTGCCCAATGATGAGATGAAGGGCCGGATAATTGGGCGTGAAGGCCGGAATATCCGCGCGTTGGAAAGCGCTACCGGCATCAACATCATCATCGACGATACCCCCGAAGCCGTTATCTTGTCTGGGTTTGACCCGGTCCGGCGCGAGATTGCCCGGATCACCCTTGAACGCCTGATCCAGGATGGCCGTATTCACCCCGCCCGTATCGAGGAAGTGGTCGAGAAGGTCAAGGAAGAGATGGCCAAGACCATCAAAGAGATGGGCGAACAGGCCTGCCTTGAGGTGGACGTTCACGGGCTGCACATCGAAATCGTCAAGTTGCTGGGCCGCCTGAGTTACCGCACCTCGTACGGGCAAAATGTACTGAAGCATTCGATGGAAGTGTGCCACCTCGCAGGGATTATGGCGGCCGAACTGGGCCTCAACGTCCCTGAAACCAAGCGGGCGGCGTTGATCCACGATATTGGCAAGTCCATCAGCCACGAAATCGAGGGATCCCACGCGGTGATTGGCCACGACTTCGTGAAGCGCTACGGAGAAACGGAAGCCATTGCGAACGCGGTAGGCGCCCACCACAACGAGATGGAGCAATCGACAGTGATGGCGGTCCTCGTGCAAGCGGCGGACGCGTTGTCCGCGGCACGCCCCGGCGCGCGGCGCGAAACGGTGGAGACCTATATCAAGCGGCTGGAGCAGTTGGAGCAGATTGCCGACGGATTCCCGGGCGTCGAGAAATCGTACGCGTTGCAGGCGGGCCGCGAGATTCGCATCGCGGTGCAGCCGGAGCGGATTACGGACGCCGAGGCGATGCAACTGGCACGCGATGTGGCGCGCAAAGTGGAAACCGAGATGACGTACCCCGGCCAGATTAAGGTGACCGTGATCCGGGAGACTCGCGCGTCCGAGTTGGCGAAGTAGTCTGAGCGGGCATGAGAATCCTGTTCATAGGCGACATCGTCGGCAGCATTGGCCGCACGTGTGTGAAGCGTCTTCTGCCCGGGCTGTGCGAGGCTCGCCGGATTGACATGGTTCTGGCGAATGGGGAAAATGCCGCTGGCGGTCTGGGTGCGACTCCCGCGATTCTCCAGGATCTGTTGTCCATCGGCATCCACGGCATCACGATGGGAAACCATACGTGGCGCAAGCGGGAGCTTGTGGAGGGCATCGATTCGCTTGGACCGCTCGTACGGCCCGCCAATTACCCCGACGGAGTGCCCGGCAAGGGCAGTGTCATCGTGAAACTGCCGGATGGCCGCCGCGCGGGTCTGGTCAACGTGCTGGGCCGCGTGTATATGGAGCCCTACGGCAATCCGTTCGAGGCAGCCTTGCGCGAAGTGGAGCGCCTGCGCAAAGAGGTGGCCCTCGTGGTGGTCGATTTCCATGCGGAAGCGACCGCCGAGAAGGTGGCCATGGGCTGGTCTCTGGACGGCCGGTGCACGGCGGTGGTGGGAACGCATACGCACGTGCAGACCGCGGATGAGCGGGTGCTTCCCCAGGGCACGGCCTACATCACGGACTTGGGCATGACGGGACCGTTTGATTCAGTTATCGGTTTGGACCGGACGTTGAGTATTCAGAGGTTTCTTACGGGGCTTCCCGTTGCGCACACCGTCGCGACAGAGCGCCCTGGCTTGTGTGGCGCGATTGTGGAGGCTGACGACGCATCCGGGCGCGCAGTGTCGATAGAGCGGGTTGTCCAGATGCTGGACTGATTTCCGCTCGCGGTGTGGAGGGCCGGAGGCGGATGGTGCGTGGCCGCCGGTCTGTTGGTTGACAATTCACGGAAGAGACGCGTATTTCGCTTGGGGACGAAGAAGCGTCTCGATTATTCCGAGCCGGGTTGCGGGGCGCGGCACATGAGCCCCGCGTATGAGGATCGTTCGTAGTCTCCATGTACTTCAAACAACTCGAGATGATCGGATTCAAGTCGTTTGCGGACCGGACCGTCCTCCGGATGGAACCCGGCGTGACCGCGATTGTGGGCCCGAACGGCTGCGGCAAGAGCAACATTCTGGACGCGCTCCGCTGGGTGCTGGGTGAGCAGCGCGCGAAAGAGTTGCGCGGCTCCCACATGCAGGACGTCGTCTTCAACGGGAGTGAGAACCGCCATCCCCTGGGTATGGCGGAGGTCTCGGTCACCTTTGACAACGCGGACTCCGCACTTCCCGTGGACTTCTCGGAGGTACAGATCACGCGGCGCGTGTTCCGCTCGGGCGAAAGCGAGTATCTGATCAACAAGGCCCCGTGCCGGCTGAAGGACATCCACGAGATGTTCATGGACACGGGTATCGGCACGCAGGCGTATTCGATGGTGGGTCAGGGCAAGATGGACCTGATCCTGAGTTCCAAGCCCGAGGATCGGCGCTTCCTGTTCGAGGAAGCCGCGGGCATTATCAAGTACAAGAACCGTAAGCGGCTGGCCATGCGCCGCCTTGAATCGGCGGAGCAGAACCTGCTTCGTCTGGGCGACATCATCGCCGAGGTGGAGCGGCAAATGCGTTCGCTCAAGCGCCAGGTCAACGCCGCCATCCGGTACCGCGAGATCAGCGATCAACTCCGCGAAGTTGAGATTCGCGCCGCGTGGCTCGAGTTTGGGCGTCTGACGGCGGAAATTGGAGTTTTGCGCAAGGACTTCGCGAAAGCCAGCAACACCTACGAAAAGGTGTCCGCCCGTATTTCCAAGCTGGAGGCCCGCCAGGAAGAGGTGGGCTTGAACCGGCTTGAGGTGGAGCGCGTGCGCCTGGCGCGCCAGCAGGGCGTCTACGAGATCGACTCCGAGATGGAGAAGATCGAGCGGCAGATCGCCCTCCTTCGGCAACAGATCGAGTATGCCGGCGAGAAGCGCGAGCAGGCAGCGCAAGACCAGGATACCCTGCGCGAACGCGCCGCCGCGCTGGCCGAGCAGATGGCCGGTACCAGCACGCGGGCTGACGAGGTGCGCAATGAGATAGCCGCGTGTGACAGTGCGCTTGCCCAGAAGACGAGTGAGCACGGCGATCTGGCGCTTCGCGTCAACGAAGCCGACGAGAACTTGGAGGCCATGCGCAAGCAGGCCGCCGAGCGCATGACCGATCGCGCGCGCACGCAGAGCGCCATTGAGACCCTCGCCGACAGTATCGCCGCGGTGGACGCGCAGTTGGAGCAAGTGTACGAGGAGCAGGGTCGCGTGTCGGCGCGCCGGGATGAGCTGCTCGCAACGCTGGAAACCGACCGCGCGCGGGAGGCCGAAAAGCAGAGCGCCCTGGCGCAGGCGGAAAACCGGCGCAATGAACTCCAGGCCGATCGGGTGAAGACCACCGAGTCCTTGCAGGAACTGGACGAGCAGTGGCGCACGCTGCGCGAGCAGAAGAGCAGCCTGGACGCGCGCCTCAATTCGCTGCGGGAATTGCGCGACAATTACGAGGGATTCGCGGTTGGTGTGCGGGCCATCATGAAGGCCAGCTCCTCGTCTATGTTAAAAGGCATTGTGGGGCCGGTAGGCGACCTGCTTTCGTCGGACAAGGAGTACGAGAAAGCCATCGAGGCGGCGCTGGGCGGCAACATCAATAACATCGTGTCGGAAGACGCCGATGCGGCGAAGGCCGCCATCGAATTCCTGAAGAAGCACAATGCGGGCCGCGTGACTTTCCTGCCGCTGGACACGATCCGGGGCGGCTTGCGGGATGATGGTTCGTCGTTGCAAGGGCAGTCCGGCGTCATCGGGGCCGCCATCGACTACGTGCGCTTTGAACCGCGTCTGCGCAGTGCGGTCGAGTATTTGCTGCACAGTACGGTCATCGTGGAAACGCTTGATGACGCGATCCGCATCACGCGGTCACGGGCGAGTCACCCGCGCTTGGTGACGCTCGACGGCGAGGTCGTATCCTCCGCGGGCGCGGTGACGGGCGGGCGGACGAAACACGAGAGCCGCGGGCTTCTGGGCCGCAGCGCGGAAATCACCGAGCTGGAAGAACGCGTGGGCGCTTTGGAAAGCCGGATAACGCAGGTGGCTGCTGACCGCCAGCGGTTGACGGAAGG
The DNA here is from genome assembly GCA_020847495.1 of Candidatus Hydrogenedentota bacterium. Taxonomy (GTDB): domain Bacteria; phylum Hydrogenedentota; class Hydrogenedentia; order Hydrogenedentales; family SLHB01; genus JAHDWY01. The sequence goes on from JADLCA010000466.1 coordinate 4,831, forward strand.
CCTTGCCTCGGTGGCACGCGAGCTTACGGCTCTTGACGAGACGCTCAAGAATCTCCGCGCCGCGGTCAACGAACTCGGTGTCGCAGTGGCGCGGGCGGGCGCGGAACTGGAGAATATGGTACAGTCGAGCCGCGCCCTGGACCGCCAGCGCGACGAACTGGGCGCGCGCCGCGAGCAGTTGGAACTTCAGCGGCGCGAAGCGCTGCAGCGCGCGGATACGATTCAGAGCAACGATGAGGTGTTGCAGCATCAGATGGCCGGGGTGCTGGAAGCGGCTTCGCAGGCGCGCCAGGCGTTGTCTGTGTGCGCGAGCGAATTGGCCGACCTGCGCGTGCAGCGTGCGGGACTCTCGCAGCGACTTGAGGAAATCGAACGCGACCGCCAACGCGAAGAGCGCGAGCGCAACGAGGCCATCGGCATGGCGGAACGCCGCACTGAGTTGATGCAGCAGCTTGAGGAAGAGCGCACCAATCTCGGCAACGAGGTCGCGCTTCACATCGAGCGGTCGAAGGCCCTTTCGGAAACCAAGGAAGAGGCGTCGCGCAAGGCGCTCGAAGCGCAGAATCAGTTGCAGGCGCTCCTCGACGAAGGCGACGCCATCGACAAGGAACTCAAGGAGCAGCGGGAGTCGGCGCGTGCGGCCCAGTCCGACGTGCACCGCTTCGAGTTGCAGCTCCGATCCAATGAGGACCGGGTGGAGTACTTCCAAGAGCGCATCTCAGACGAGTATCACATCGCCCTGGCCTCACTAACGGCGGAGCAAGTGGGCACCGACGAGCACGATGATGAGACGCGGCACCGGCTCGTGTCCGAGCTGCGGGAACGCTTGCAGCGGATGGGGGAAGTAAACCTCATGGCCATCGAAGAGTATGAGGCGCTGGAAAAGCGCCACGCCTTCCTGCAGGCGCAGTCCCAAGACCTGCACCAGGCGCGGGAAGCGCTGCTGGGCGTCATCGAGCGCAGTGACAAGCGCATCCGCGAGATGTTCATGGAAACGTTCAAGAGCATCAGCGACAATTTCAGCAATTTCTTCCGCAGGCTGTTCAATGGCGGGCAGGCTCGCGTCTATCTGCTCGACGAGGACGATCCCCTGGAATGCGGAATCGAAATTGAAGCGCGTCCTCCGGGCAAGAAGCCGACCTCGATTTCGTTGCTTTCGGGTGGAGAAAGCGCGATGACGGCGGTGGCGCTCCTGTTCAGCATCTTCAAGGCGAAGCCCAGCCCGTTCTGCGTGTTGGACGAGGTGGACGCGCCGCTGGACGACGCGAACATCGGGCGTTTCCTGAATCTCCTGGACGAGTTCACTCACTCGAGCCAGTTCGTCGTCATCACACACAACAAGCAGACCATGGCGAAGGCCGACGCCCTGTATGGCGTAACCCAGCAGGAGCGGGGCGTTTCGCAACTGGTCAGCGTCAAATTCGACGGCAAGTAGCGCCGTCCGGAAGGACGCATCGAGTCCTTGGATGAGAGTCCTCCACCTATTCAGCAACGCCAAGTATACCGGACCGGCCGAGCCGGCTCTGAACCTGTGTGTGTCATTGCGGAAACTCGGAATCGAAGCGGATCTGGCGTTTCCGGATTTGCCCGCGGGTGTTCCTCACACGCTGCGCGATGTGTCGCGCGACCGCGGGATTGAGCCAATCCTGCGGTTCCGGCTGAATAAGCATCGCAATCCGTTCTCCAATTTCCTTGACGGGATCGCTATGAACCGGTACTTGAACGAGCACCCGTACGACCTTATCCACTGCCACTTGGACAATGACCATCGGCTGGGTATTGGAGTGGCGCGCAGGCACGGCATCCCGGTTGTGCGCTCCAGCTATGCGGGCGAAGGCTTTCAGAATCCAGCACGGCACGCCCGGCTCCTGGAGGGGACGGCGCGTCTGCTGGAACCTTCCCGCCAAGCGTTGGAGCACGACGCTGAAACCTATAGCTTTCCCATGGAGTCTATGCAAGTGGTTCCAGGGGCAGTAGATGTGGAGCGATTCGACCCCGTCCGGGAAGTTCCCGACGGCCGGAAGTGGCTCGGAATCCCGCCGGACGCCTTTGTGGTGGGTATCGTGGCCCGGATGCAGACGCACCGCCGGTACGAAGATTTCTTCGGGGCTATCCGGCGTCTGGTAGACGCGGGACGCAACGCGCATGCTATAGTGGTTGGACGAGGCACCTTCCAGGAACAGGTTGGAAAGCAACCTGTCCAGAATCTGGGACTTACGGACAGGGTACACTTCCCCGGCTACGTTGCCGGGGAGAATTACGTCGGCATGGTCAAGGCGTTCAGTGTCAAGGTCTTTCTTGTGCCCGGCAGCGACGGCACGTGCCGTGCTGTCAGGGAAGCCATGGCAATGGGCAAGCCCGCGGTGGTTTCGTCTCGCGGGATGTTGCCGGAGATTGTGGACCATGGCGTCAACGGTTTGGTTTGCGATGGGTCCCCTGAGGGACTTTACGAAGCGCTGAATATGTTGAGCGGCGACCGTGCGCGGGAACGCGAAATGGGTCGCGCCGCGAGGCGTAAGGCAGAAGAAGCGTTTGCATTACCGGTACAGGCCGCCCAGGTGGCGGGGGTCTACCGCGAGTTGATGAACGAAAGCCGCTCCGGGTAACAGGCGAGGTGGAGATTTGATGCTTAAAGAGAAAGTGTTCCGGATGCTGACGCGCATCTTTCTACCCAGCCTGGCGAAGAACATGGAAGAGGAAGGCACCTTCAAGGTCTTCGAAGGTGAGAACGCCATTTCCAATGAGGACGACTATTTCCGGATTGAGGATCGCGGCGCCGACGTGACGGTGGTCATCTTCTCCGGGCTGGACGTCTTGTACGCGGGCGAGCCTCGATTTGAGATGCGCAGGCAGTTGGCGGGTCTGGGCCACAGTACCAACCTCGTGTTCGTTCGCGACCTTCGCAGACTCGGATACCACGTGTCACCGGGTGGCCAGCCAGACGGGTTGGATTACTACACACGGAAGCTGTGCGAAATCATGGAGCGTCTGGGCGCGAAGCACCATGTTGCGCTGGGCGCTTCGCTGGGCGGGAGTGCCGCGTTCTACTTTGGCAAGCGTTGCGGCATGGACCACGTCATTGCGTTTTCACCTGCATTCCCGTTTACGGTGTGGATGGGCTGGAGCCCATTGCTTCGCGCGCTGGTTGACGTGAAGAAACTGCTGAACCGTCCCATGGACTATATGGAAGTGGTTCTCGTGGCGCTGTCGGCGAATCTCATTTGGCATGTCGGGCACAAGAACCTCCCCGGTTTGAGGCCTTGGGATGTCTTGGATACTTTTGAGAATTCTCCGGGGAACCGCCCACAGAGCACGATTTTCTTCGGGGAATGCTGTGGACCGGACGCGCGGCAGGCGGAGCTGGTGCGAAACCGTCTGCCGGAGGTCAAACTGGTTCCCGTCCCGACAGGACGGCACAACTGCCCGGGTTATCTCAAGGAGCAAGGGCGATTGGCCTCCGTATTGCAGGAAGAAATTCGTTCCGTGTTGCGGGACCGTGGATTCGCGATAGGCGCGACATCAGCCCCTCAAGATAGTCCCGTGGTGGAGACAGGCGCCAGTTCAGTCCCTGAGCACGGCTGAACCGCACAAAGGGTGCAGGGTGCATGGCCCCGCCGGCGCAGTAACACACCAGCCGGGCAACGCCGGCAGGCGCTTTGTGGAGTTCCAGTAGATCATCCGGTGCTCGTGGGCTGGAGGCGATAGGAGTCTCCGTCGCCCTTGGAGTTTTTGGGTTGGAAATCTACGAACGGTCTAATCTGACGAAGGCGCAACTGGTATTCTGGTTGGGCCAGAAGCTGCATCCCGGCCTGCCCTTGTACAACAACGGCCTGGGACTTGTGATCCCGATGCGTCTGGAGCCCGAGCATTTCCGCCGGGCCTTTTCCCATTTGGTGAACCTTTCCGATGCGCTTCGCACGGTCATCGAGGTGCGCGAGGGGGTGCCTCAACAGCGGGTGCAGGATCCAGTCACCTTTGCGATGGACCTGGCCGATTTCTCGGACTCGCCCGATCCCATGGCGCGCTTTGACGTCTGGGCCAAGGAGCGCATCCAAAGGGTGCTGGAGTTCGGTGAACGCCTGTTCGACAGCGCACTCGTGAAACTCGCGGACGACAAGTTCATCTGGTATTTGAACCAGCACCACGTCATCTGCGACGCGTTTTCCTTTCTCGTCATCATCCACTACATGGCAGAACTGTATCAGCGTTCGCTGGCGGGCACGTTGGATGACGCGCCGGCCCCGCCCGCATTCCGGGATTACATTGAGCACGAACTGAGTCGCCGCGGCGAAGGCGGAAACCGCGAGGAAGCGGAGTTCTGGGCGCGCAAGCTGCCCGACAAACCTGAGCACGCGGTGTTCTATGGGATATCCGCATCGCGGCAGGCGGGCCGTATCCGTCAGGTCTATGTGGACTTGGGAGTAGAGCGGAGCCGGCGCATTCGCGCGCTTGCCGTTCGCGAGGGCGTGGCGACAAAGACCCCCTTCGCGACGAATTTCAACATTTTCACGGCGGCCTTCATGGCCTGTCAGTACCGGATGAACGGCACGCGGCGGCCGGCCGTTGGGATGCCGTTCCACAACCGGCGTGCCGGCGCCTTCAAGCAAACCATTGGAATCTTCATTGGCGTGCTGCCGCTGAGTGTGGGTATCGAGGATGGCGACACGCCGCTTTCGCTGATACAGCGAATCTCCAAGGAGGCGTCGGAGTGTCTCCGCAATAGTCCATATTACTTTCACAACCTGTTGCACCTGCACTCGCACGACGTGCTCATCAACTATCTGCTTTGGTCCTTCCCTGACTTCTGCGGTTCTCCGTGCGACATCAAGTGGATTCACCCGGGGTGGGGCTTGGACCCGCTCGTACTCAACTTTTACGAGAACCCATTTACCGAAAGTTATGGAATCGTCTTTGATTTCAATTGCAGTCTCTTCGACGAAGAGAGTCAAGAGCTGATGACACAGCACGTGGTCCGCACCATTGACCAATTGCTCCAAAACCCTGAGCTACCGCTCGACGCCATCGATCTGCTTACGGCGGATGAACGCCATCAGCTCGCGGTGGACTTCAACCAGACAGAGAGGGATTTCCCGAGAGATACGGCCATTCACCGGATCTTCGAGGCACAAGCCGCGCGCACGCCGGACGCGACGGCCATTTGTTTCGGGAAGCAGACCCTGAGTTACGCGGAGCTCAACCAGCGCGCGAACCGGATCGCCCATTTTCTTCGTGCGGAGGGTGTCGGACCGGAAACGATGGTGGGTCTTTGCCTGGAGCGTTCCGTGGATATGGTGGCCGGGCTGCTGGGTATCCTAAAAGCGGGCGGCGCTTACGTGCCGCTGGATCCCGCGTACCCGCCCGACCGGCTTGCATTCATGATTCGCGATGCGCAGGTTCCCCTGTTGCTCACACAGGAATCCCTCTTGCCTCTGGTGCCGGAAGAGCGCGTGCGCGTCATCTGCCTGGACCGCGACTGGAGTGCCATTGCGCGCCATGTGGGGGATAACCTCGCGGTCTCGCCCGCGCCGGAGCACTTGGCATACGTCATCTATACGTCCGGCTCGACGGGTCAGCCGAAAGGAGCCCTGCTCGAGCACCGCGGGCTCTGCAATCTTGTGGAAGCTCAGACGCGCGCATTCGGGGTGACTGAAGACAGCCGTGTCCTGCAGTTTGCGTCCCTGAGTTTTGATGCATCGGTTTCCGAAGTCTTCATGGCCCTGTGCAAGGGGGCTACACTGTGCCTGGCGCAGCAGGAAACCCTCGCCGCAGCGGACGATCTCGCGCGGCTGCTGCGTGGAGAGCGCATCACCACGGTGACGCTTCCGCCGTCGGTACTGAAGGTGCTACCTTCAACGGAGTTTCCCGATTTGAAGACCGTGATCGCCGCGGGCGAGCGTTGTACCGCGGCCGTGGTGAATCAGTGGGCGCCGGGGCGCGCGTTCGTCAACGCATCTGGTCCCACCGAAACCACCGTGTGCGCGTCGATTGCGGCTTGCGAGGCCCCTGTCGAGCACGACCCGCCCATAGGACGCCCCATGGCGAACATGCAGCTTTACGTGCTCGATCCGCGTATGCGGATTGTGCCCGTGGGCGTTCCAGGCGAGCTGTACATCGGCGGAGTGGGTCTTGCGCGCGGGTATTGGAACCGGCCGGAACTGACCGCGGAGCGTTTCGTGGCGAATCCGTTCAGTGCCGAGGCGGGTGCGCGCCTGTACCGGACCGGCGATCGCGCGCGGTACACCTTGGCCGGAGAGATCGAGTTCCTGGGGCGCGCGGACCATCAGGTGAAGGTGCGCGGTTTCCGAATTGAATTGGGCGAGATCGAATCGCTCATGCAGCAGCACCCGGACTTGGCCGACAGCGTGGTGGTCGCGCGGGAAGACGCGCCGGAAGATCACCGCCTGGTGGCGTATGTGGTGCCGCGGCGCAGCGGAAAGTCGTTCAATGGGGAACTCAAGGCCTACCTGAGACAGTTTCTCCCCGAGTATATGGTGCCGAGCGCAATCGTGGTTCTGGACGCGCTGCCGCTGAGCCCGAACGGAAAAGTGGACCGGCGCGCCTTGCCGCAGCCGGATCGGGCTTCACGCGACGTGGCGGGCGCGGTGCAGAATGCACGGGACGCGCTGGAGTTGGAACTGACCCATATCTGGGAACACGTGCTGGATGTGCGGCCCATCAGCGTGACCGACAGTTTCTTCGACCTCGGGGGGCATTCGCTTTCCGCAGTTACGCTGATGGATGAAATTCAGGAGCGTCTGGGGCAGCGTTTGTCGCCGGCGGTTCTGTTTGAACTGCCGACCATCGAATTGCTGGCGGGAGTTCTTCGCGCCAAGAATTCAGCAACGCCCGAATCGGTCGTGGTTCCGATCCAACCCGAAGGCGACAAGGCACCTTTCTTCTGCGTGCACCCGGCGCCGGGTACCGTGTTCTGCTATGTGCCGATCGCGCAGCATTTCGATGCGGACCGCCCCTTCTATGGATTGCAGGCGCCAAGCATCAACGGAGTGGGCATGCGCTTCGAAACGATCGAGGAGACCGCCGCGTACTACATCGAGGCGATGCGCGCGGTGCGCCCCGAGGGTCCCTATCATTTGGGAGGGCACTCGTCCGGCGGCGTCGTGGCCTTCGAGATGGCGCGACAGTTGCGCCAAGAGGGACACGCCGTCGGCACCGTTGTGCTGTTGGACACGCTGGCCCCCTTGCCGGGACCCCGCAGCGCGGACCTGTACCGGATTATGCTGGACGCCTCGGACGATTCCATGTGGCTGGCGGGCATCATGCTCATGGTGGAGCATTTCTTCTCCACGCGGTTGACGGTGCGATACCGCGACCTGCGCAAGCTCCAGCCCGAGGAACAGTACCTCGCGGTATTGAATGAGTTGAAGCGTGTGAATTTCCTGGCGCCAAGCGCGGGTCCGGGAGCGATTCGTGGCCTGGTGGAGAATTGCCGGGAAAGTATGAAGGCCGGGATGCGGTATTGCCCCCGGCCCTATGATGGGCGCGTGGCGTACCTGTACACGAGCAACCTTTTCGCCGTGCTGCCGGAGGGTTCGGTGGGGCAGACGCTTCGCGACCTGTGGACGCTTCTCAGGCGGGACTGGCGCACCCTCATCAAGGGGGTACCGCAACTGCTGCGCGATATGGCGGTGGCTTCGACGCGCAGCGGGTTCCTGCGCTCGTGGACCGGCGACCGCACCTTGGGCTGGAAGCCTTATGTGACGGGCCCAATCGCCACCTACTCCGTGCCGGGTAACCATATCTCAATGCTCGCTGACCCCGCGGCGGCGGCTGTCGCCAGCCGTCTGCAAGCGTGTCTGGACATGGCCGACAGGGAACAGGCGGTGGAAGAAGGCGCCCTCGTCTGAGAGAGACCGCTTGTGCCGCCCCGTCCAACACGCTAGACTCATCTTTCCCAAGCATGTTATAGAAGCCGGCGGCGAAGGAATTCGGGCGGGTATGGCTCTCCAGGACGGGGTGCCTGCAAATCCAGGGAAGTAGCGTATTTTGGGCACCTTGGCACAGCCAAACGAGGAGCGGGTGGACGCCGAGCGCGGCGCCCCGGCCGAATCCATCCGGCCGTTGAAAATTGTCTTCTTTCCGCTGGGGTACGTGCTGGCCCACATCTCACGCTGCCTGGAAATCGGCAAGGAGTTGCGTGCGCGGGGCCACGAGGTCGTTTTTGCGGGCGACGATTCTTCGCATCCCCGATCGCGATTGCACTTGGCAAAGGAAGCGGGGTTTCGCCTGGAGCGGGTCCGGGAGCCGTTTCACCCCTACGGCTGGGATCGCTTCGTACGCCACGGCTGGACAGCTAGCGCCGTCGATCTGATTCGCTTGGGCAATTGGGTGCCGCTTCAAGGCATCATCGAAGACCAGGTGGAACTGATGCGCAAGGAGAAGCCCGACCTGGTCGTTGGCGACGCGTCGATCAGCGTGAGCACGGCGGCGTACATTGCGCGAACGCCCGCGGCGTGCATCATGAATGCCTATGCCAGCCACTTTCTCTCGCCGCAGTCCCCGTTTCACTTGATCATCCCCTGGTACGATCGCTTCCTGCTTGCGCCGAAACGGAAAGGGGCTTACGAGAAGTTCGGTGTGAAACCCCTCGACGCGCTGAGTCTGCTGCGTTCCATCCCGCTCATCTCGCCGGACTTGCCGGAACTCTATGATCCGCCCTCGTACTTCCCTCATTACCACACGGTCGGGCCCATCTGGGCCGAGCATCCGGGTCCGCTGCCGGATTGGATCGGTGAGTTGGAAGACGGCACGCCCAATGTTTACGTGACGATGGGGTCGACAGGCCTGCTTGACGCGTTCCTGCGCCGGACCTTTCCCGTGCTGGGGAAGGCACCGTACCGGTTCATTGTGACCACAGGCGGACAGGCGAGCGAGGAGACCGTGCGCTCGGCGCCAGCCAACTTCCGGATCACGCGGTACGCGCCGGGGACCGAAATCCTCAAGCGCAGCCAGGCGCTCATCTTCCATGGCGGCAATGGGACGATGTACCAGGCGTTGCTGGCGGGCGTGCCGATGATATCGCTGCCGTCGCACCTCGAACAAGACGTGATCACGCGCATTGCGGTCTCAAAGGGGTTTTGCATTCGCATGAAGGCGCGGCGCGTGTCTCCACAGAGGCTGTTGGAGAATCTGAAAGAAGTCGCGGAGAACCCCTCATACCGCGAAGCGGCCCGCCGCTTTTCAGAACCGATCCGCGCGGCAAACGGCGTGGCGCGCGCAGCCGATGTTCTCGAGCAGTGGGCGCGCGAAGGCAAGCCCGCCGGCTGCGGCCTGAATGGCCGGCATCATCCCGGGTGACCGCGGGCGCGAGATTCCGCAACCGCACTCCTCGGCAGGTAACGCCAAGCCGCCCCAATCCCATCGCGGCGCAGCCGCAAGCAAGCCAAGCGATACTTCCACCAATTTCACCGATTATCTCGATTCAATGAAGAGGCCGACAAGGGAAAGTCCAGCGAGGGGGAACGGGCGTCTCGACCGTGATGTGAGGGAACTGGAACGGTAGTCCGCATATCTCACCGCCCCCCGCGTAGCGGGCGGTGAGATATGTTCCGGCAGCGGCCCGCAGGCTCACTGGAGAGGATTCCTCTCGCCAAGGCGCGGAGGCGCAAAGGAACGTCGAAGAATGAACACGGATGTATGTGATTCTCGCATTGCCTTCGCGCCCTTCGGGCGGCGTTCGCAGTAAAATCCGTTCAGAATCACAGGCGGGACACCCGTGCCCCGTTCCAGCCTCCCTGCCGAATCGGTGTAATGGCTGGACGTACCTGTTGGATTGGTTGCAGCCATGCTGCGCTCATCTGCGGTATCTTCGGAGAGAATCCTCGCTCGGTCCAGGCGGCCCCGCGATGACCTTCGGCGCAATAGCCGGCCGCCCGCCTTCCTGGTAGAATGGCCCTGTCACTGGTGACGATGGAGGCCGCGGCGCATGCAAGGCCGTACGCGGACAGTTGTCCTTTCGTGTCTTCTCGCGGTGTTGCTCACCGGGTGTCCCACTGCGCCCGGTCCGGTGCAGCGTGCCTTGGCGTACTTGCGCACGACGCAGACGACGGCCGCCGAGGAACAGCGCCTGGGCCAGGGCAAGCGCATGGACTACGAGGGCAATTGGCCGCAGGTATTCTACTTCCGCAATTTTGAGCCCCTGCGCATTCCCGAGGTGAGCCCGTTTGTGGTCGCGTTCGTGCATCACGCGCTGGCGAACGTGAACGAGGACACGGCCAGCGCGTTCGGCCTCTCGCACAGCGATGTCGAGGACGCGCGCCTCATGCGAAAACGCGCGATGGAGTGCCTGCTGCGTTTCGAGTCGGACCCGGCTGCGCCGGATGCGGGCACCTTCGGATTCTGGCCGTATGACCCCAATCTTGGCGCGGCGAACAGCCCACTGCAGGAGGCGGTACTGGACTTTTTTCAGGGTCCTATCCTTACGGGAAACCGGACGCCGCTCAACTTCGATCTCTTCCCGCATGAACTGGCCATCCCCGCGGACGCGGATGTCACCGCGACCACGTACGCGGCGATGCTGGATGATTTCCAGTTGGATGGTGGCCCAGGCGCGTCCGTCGCCTTTGAGCAGTTCTTCCAGGACTGGCGCGATACGGGCGTGGTGCCAAGGCGTCTCGATCCGGAGTGGCTGCCGGACTCGACGGGGGCCTTCTTCACGTGGCTCATGTACAAGGAGCCGCCGGACACCACTATCCCCAACGATATCGATCTCGTCGTGAATGCCAATGTGCTGCACGCCTTGGCCCGGTACGGAAAGACGTCCACGCCGGGATTTGACGAAGCGGTTGCACTCATCAACAGCGCCGTGCAACAGGGTCTGCACCGGGATCGGTGGCGCGATCTCAGCGACTACTATCCCCAAAGCTATGTTTTTCACTATTGCGTGGCGCGCGCCTATCGCGAAGGGCCCGTCCCTGGCCTCGCCCCCGCCGTGGCAATCCTCGCGGATGACCTTGAGGAGGAGGCTCTCCAGCGTCCGGACGGGACTGTCAATTGGAACTTGGGCGACCCGCATCTGAACACGGCCTTTGCCCTGCTCGCTCTGCTGAACGCCGGCCGCGACATGGACCTCATCGAAAAAGGCGTCGAGTACCTGCTGCAGGAACAGGATCCCACTCTCGGCTGTTGGGACGAGGGGGTCTTCTTCGTGGCACACCTCTACGGCGGCCAGGAAGTGCATTGGGCCTCTTCCGCGCTGACCACGGCGCTGGTGCTTGAAGCGCTCTGCCAATACCAGCTCATGCAGTAACGCCCTTGCCCCTTCATGATGGATTCAGGCACAGTGGACGCCTGTGTCTCAACGCGTGAATGGGAGTACCGCCATGATGCCTCGTCTGATGGCCTTTCTCGTCTGTCTTTTGACGATCGCCGCCACGGCCGCTGGGAACTCCGCACCGGGGAAGATCATCATCGCCCACCGGGGCGCCAGCGGCTACCTGCCGGAGCACACGCTGGAGGCGTACTCCTACGCATTCGCCCTCGGCGCGGACTACATCGAGCCGGACCTTGTGTTGACGAAAGACAAGGTCTTCATCTGCCTTCACGACATCCATCTCGAAGCGACCACCAACGTGGAGGAGGTCTTTCCGGATCGGCATCGCGAGGACGGCAAGTGGTATGCCGCGGATTTCACGCTCGACGAAATCAAACGCCTGAGCGCGCATGAGCGGGTCGAGGAGCGCTTTCCGAAGACGGGACCGCGGTTGGAGGTGCCTACGTTTGAGGAGTTCCTCCAACTCATCCGAGGACTCAACGCGTCCACGGGACGCGCGGCCGGTATCTATCCCGAACTGAAGCAGCCCGCCTGGCACCGGGCAGCGGGGTTGCCCGTGGAGGAAGCCTTCCTGGAGATCCTCGCGCGCTATGGCTACACGGGCCCGGACGCGAAGATCTTCGTGCAGTGCTTCGAGGCGGATTGCCTCCTGCGCATGCGCAATGAACTGAAATCGGAACTGCCCCAGATTCAGGTCATGGGCTCGGGTGAGGATGCCGCCGCGATGCTGAGCGAGGAAGGTTTGAAGCGCATCGCGGAGTACGCCCAAGGTGTCGGTCCCGCGAAGCCAGCCATCGAGAAAGACCCCGCCGCCGTCGCGCGCGCCCATGCCGCGGGATTGCTCGTGCATGTCTACACCTTCCGTGCGGACAGTGTCCCCACAATGTACAAGGACTTTGGAGAAGAGCTCCGCACGTTTCTCCACACGTTTGGTGTGGACGGGGTTTGGACGGACTATCCAGATCAGGCCTTGAGTTGTGTAGCACCCCCACCCGACCCTGAGAGTCGCAAGGCGAATCCGGGCCTCATATCGAACTTGCTTGAGCACAAATGACGTGAGCACAAGTGTCTGTTTGGCACCTGTTCTATACATGTTGAGTTTTCGGATATTCTTATCCACTTTTGCACAAGCAATTTATTGGCAATAACTTGTAAATATGTAGCAAGAATGCACTATTTGGCGCGAATCTTGCTAATATCTCGACAATCTCGCGTTAGTGCTGCATCGCCGATGCCTGTTCATCGGGACCAGCCGCGCAGCGCGGTGTAATGGGTAGCGAGTCTCCGTACCAGCAGCAGAAAGGACTAATTCTCATGAGCGCGATGTATTGCGACCAGTGTGAACAGACAGCCGACGGTATCGCCTGCCGCGAATCGGGCCTGTGCGGAAAGAACCCCGATATCGAGTCCTTGCAGAAGATCCTTCTCTATGGGCTCAAGGGCATGTGCGCCTACAAGCACCACGCACGGCGCCTGGGGAAGGTGGACGCCGAGGTGGACGCTTTTGTGGAAGAGGCGTTGTTCGCGACGGTCACAAATGTGAACTTCGACATGGGCTCGTTGCTGGAGATGGTATTGGAGTGCGGCCGCATGAACCTGCGGACGATGCAGATGCTCAACGACGGGCATGTGGATACGTTTGGCATGCCCGCCCCGGCGGAAGTCGTGGAAGGCATTCAAGAGGGACCCGGCATTCTCATCACCGGGCACGACATGGTTGATCTCAAAGACCTGCTCGACCAGCTCGAGGGCACCGACATCAAGGTCTATACGCACGGCGAGATGCTGCCCGCGCACATGTACCCTTCGCTGCACAATCATCCGAATCTCGCGGGCCACTATGGCGGGGCATGGCAGAAGCAGCGCATGGAATTCGAAGCCTTCGGCGGGCCTATCCTGGCCACGACGAACTGCGTGCTCATTCCCAGCCCGGTGAACACCTATCTGGACCGGTTCTTTATGACGCGGGCCACGGCGGTGCCGGGCGCAACCTGCATCAAGAACAACGACTTCTCGGCAGTCATTAAGCGCGCGAAGGAGATTGGACCGCTCACGCCGACCGAAACCAAGAAGTCGACCGTTGGCTTCCACTACACCACGATCCTCGGGATTGCGGACAAGGTGGTCGAGGCCGTGAAGTCGGGCCAGGTGCGCCGCTTCTTCCTCATCGGCGGATGCGACGGCGCGGAGCCGGGGCGCAACTACTTCACGCAGTACGCCCAGAATACGCCCCAAGACTCCATCGTCCTGACTTTGGGCTGCGGAAAGTTCCGCATTCGCGATTACGACTATGGTACCGTCGCGGGCCTGCCCCGTTTCCTGGACATGGGCCAATGCAACGACGCCTACGGCGCGATCCAGGTCGCGTTGGCGTTGGCCAATGCCTTCAAGTGCGGCGTCAACGATCTGCCGCTCACGCTGGTGATCTCATGGTTCGAGCAGAAGGCCGTCGCCGTGCTGCTCACGCTCTTGCACCTGGGCGTGAAGGGTATCGTGCTGGGGCCGGCGCTGCCCGCGTTTGTGTCTCCGAATGTGCTCGCCGTGCTGCAGGAGAAGTTTGACTTGCGGCCGATCGGCACGAATGCCCAGGCGGATGTGGCCAAGGCAATGTCCGCCTAACAGGGATGCGCTTCAAACGAAGCTGTTACACTTCGTTTGAGTGAATGGAACGGCGCTGGACGGGAAGCATGCCAGCGCCGTTTCGCTTTTATGCCTTGGGAAGACATGAAGAGCACAGGCGAGGGCGCCTATGCCACACGCGCTTGCCATGCTCAGTGGTGCTTTTTCTTTCTTCCGGTCCTCGGTTTGCCATAGAACCCAGAAGTTCTGAGCGAACGGTGAACACGAGATGGACGTGTGGGACAGGCGCCCTCACCTGTCTCTTCGTTGGGTCACGAATCTCGGCAGCGGACGGTACTGGTGGTGCGCTCTATGGGCTTGTAGCAGGGCTATTCGATTCGGCCGGTGGTGCTTCCGCCTCCGCCGTCTTCGCTGGTCGCGACGCCAACCAGCGCTCCCATTCGGCGGCGGCGGTTGCGCGCGTTTCGCGGGGCGCCCAGGGGTCAAAGGGCGCGGGCTTGACGCCAAGGGTTTCCAGCATGCGAAGCGACGCGATGCGCGTCCCGAGATAGGTATCGGAAAGTCCCCTCACCAGCGCGGGGATGGCGGAATCGCCGCCGGCAGCGATTCGCCTCTCGGCTTCGGCGCGTACCGCCGGCTCCGGGTGCGACAGCAGTTCCAGCAGCCCATCCTTGCCCTGTGCGGCGGCCTCGTGAAGCGTGCGCTCAAACGTCTGTGCCGGGGTCTCGATGGGTTTCACAGCGGGGGCCGCGTTCGCGTTCAGCTTGGTGCGCGCGCCCGCACGCGCCTCCGCCAACACGTCTTGAAAGACCTCCAGAGGCAGAAAACCGGACTGATCAATCGTAACCTCTCCATGGATATTGAGGAAGAGGGTACGGGGAAGTGTTCCGGCATCGTACGCCAGGGCTACGCGCGGGTCCTTCTCCACATCGACACGAATACACACAAACTCGGCGAGCCCCTGCGCGATCTCCCGGTTCGAATACACGTCCTCATCCATCTTCTTGCACCAGACGCACCACTCCGCGACGAAATCGATGAGCACCGGTTTGCCTTCGGACTTGGCCGCGGCAATGCCTTCATCGTAGGAATTGAACCACAAGACGGAGGGCGCGGCCTTGGGCTGTGCGAGGACAGGGCACACCGCGATCGCGCAGAGAAACGCCACGCGAGCAGCAAGTCGCCGGGGTCGCTCAGCCACCACTGGAAACACGGCTAAGGCCCTCCTCGTCGTCTTTCTCCGTGGGATAGTTACGTTCCACCTGCTTCAAGCGCAGTTCATCCACCAGTTTCGCCATGGCAGAGTCATCGGGGATGTCCTCTAAGAGCAGGGTTGTCGAGTTGTCCGCGATGACCGCCTGCCCATCCACGAAGCGCAGGTCCAGCCACCCCACGGACTTTCCCTTGTCAGTCACGTAGGCGATATGAGAGCGATTCACTTGAAGGGGCGTTCCGGTGGGCTGCTTCACATCGCCGCCGATGATGAAGTCCAGTTCGAAGAAGCGCTCCGCGAGGGCCTTCATAGAGGCATCATCCACAAATGCCAGCAGGACAATCAGGTCGCTGGATTGCGCTACTTCGGGCAAAACGTCCGCGAGCGCATCGGCTGGGGGCGCGAGTTGGACGCCCTCGCCGAGTTCCTCGGGCGGCATCGTGCTCCTCACAACGCCGATGATCCCCACCCGGTATCCGTTGGTCAGGGTCTTCACGCGGTACGCCGGAAGGATCCGCTCGCCTGCGCCGTCTCGCACGTTTGCGGATATGAGGAAGTCGTGGCCATCTTTCAGAGTGCGCAGTTGTTCCGCCGACATAGAGACCTCGCGCGCGCCCACGTTGACGGCATCGTAGCCCATGGCGGCATAGCCTTTGAGGATGAACTCCAACTCGAGCAGTTCCCATTCGCGTGGGCCCGCTGTGACATCCCCTGCGTCAACCAGAATGGAGTCCGCAGTTCGCTTGGAATCGATATACGTCTTTCTTCGGGCAATTCCCCCCGCGACGCCTTGCACGCAGTTGCACGGGCTGATGTAGCCGCGCGTGTCGCAGGTGTAGAAGACGGACAAGGCCTCCGGCGGTTCAGTCGCGGCGGCCGGCGTAACATTGGGAGCACAGCCCGCTTTGACCGCAGCCACAAGGGCTCCAATCACTAGGATAGCGCACGAGGCGCCGCTGATGCGCAGGAGTTTCATATGATGCTCAATGGGTCAGCGCGTAGGTGATGATGTTGGTGTTGACGTCCTTGGAATTCTTCACTTCATTCCCCCCGCAGCAACAACATCCCTGCACGTTGCCCGTATCGTTAAGGCCCTCGGATGAGTAAACAAGAACGATGCGTCCGTCCAGCTCGAGTCCTTCCAGCAGCGTTGTCCCGCCGTTCTTCAAGTTGATGTGTTCGATGTTGAATACGGTCTTGAACAACGGATGCTCCATGGGGATCTTGTGCAATTCCTTGTCGGGAAACACGGCCTTGAATTCGCGCCGGAAGGAGCGGTCCCACTCGCGAGACGAGCACCCTGCGGACGCGAGTAGGAATCCGCCGCGGGTCAAGTAGGACTTGAGCATGGTGCGCTCTTCTTCAAACAGCGTGAACTCTCCTTCTCCGGTCATCACGGCGAAGGGATAGTTGAATACACCCTCCGTGGACAGCTTGACGGGAGTGAAATCGGAATCGGCATCGACCCGGGTCACATCGCGGACTTCGTCCAGAAACTTCGCGCTGAAGCATCGCGACGATTTCGATCCCGCGTAGATCAGATTCGCGCACTGGACCAAATCATCGCGCGAAGGCGCGGCGGTGTCCGCTGCGCCCAGGAGGGCGGCCGCGGCCGTTACGAGGACTCCAACCCGTACCACACGGAAGATTCTCATTGCTGCTCCTCGGCCAGGCTCCGGAAATAGGCCTCAATTAGCGCCCTGTATTCCTCGACCACGTGCTCTCCACTCCCCGCATCCATCGCGAGGGTGCCGTTCTTCTTGGCCGCCAATTCCTCGAAACTGCCTGCCATGCCGCCCGACGCCTCGGGGGCCGCCTGCGTGTCATGGGCACGCACCGAACTGACGCGGCTTTCTTTCGGCTGCGTCTTGCCGAAAGATTCGGACCCGTACATGTCGAAAGGAATAGAACTCGACGCCATCCCGCCGGCCTGGCCTGACTGGCCCATGCCCGGAGAGGATCCGCTCTTCCCCAGGCTCTTCGACAACTGTCCCAACGTATTGCCGGGGTTCATGGACATTTGGACATTCAAGCGCAGCTCGCACTGGCTGTTGCCCTGACCCTGGGCCGAGTTGCTGAAAGCGATCATGGATTCGAGGTCTTCCAGCGCCTTCTTCGCGTCCGCGTGGCCCGCGGTGGCCTGGGACGCGTTGAGGTTACCGGAAGCGCTGTCCATGGTGCCGGGGATCTGCAGGGTTTCGATGGAATCGGCAATCTTGCGCGCATCTTCGGCGACTTGAGGGTAGTCCTTCTCGATTTCGTCCGCGTGCTCCCGCAGTTGGTCGCGAATCTGCTCGAGCGCCTCGCGGATCTGCTGCTGCGCTTCCGCCAATTCCTTCAAGCGTATCTGCTGATCGAGGTCCGGAGCCTGCACATCCTTGTAGGTGCGCGCTTGCCGTTCCAGCATCTGCTGACTGCCATACAGTTGTTTGAACTGTTCCACATCGTTGAGCAGCTTGTAGATTTTCTGCAAGTCTTCGTTGGCTTGCTGTATCTGGTCCTGAAACTCCTGCGAAGTGCGGCCGAGTTGTTCCAACGCGTTCTTCTGATGCTGCTGCGCCTGGGCCAACGCCTGCTGGCTGGCTTCGCCCTTGCCGGCCTCGGCCTCGCTCATGCGCTCCTGTCCCGCCATCATCTCTTGCTGTGCTTTTTCCAGGTGTTCGGCGAACTCCTGCAACGACTTCTTGTAGTCCTCTTCAATATCGAAGACAGCAGGGTCTTGCGCTTGCGCGCGCATTTCCTCGGCGAGTTTCGACGCCTGCGCGGCAAGGTCTGACTGAGACTCTCGCGCCTTCTCCAACGCGCGGCGGTCACCTGGGGTAAGTTCTCCACCCTGCTTCATGCGCTCATGCAAGCCGCGCGTTTCCGCTTCCAGCTTTTCTTGCGCCGCGGCGATCGATTCGATTCTGGAGAGCATCGCGTCGTACTTTTCCTTGAGATCGTCCGCGGTCATCTGTTCCTGCATGAAATCGCGGTAGGCCTCGGCGGAGATGATGGCGATCTGGTAGGCGGGCGTGGCCGCCGTTTGAGGCGCTGTTGGCAGGGTGTCGGTCACCGTCGCGTAGTACTCGATCACGTCTCCGGGCCGCACGCCGAGGTCACCGAGATCGAGCATTTCGGTCACGCTCGTGAATATCTCGGAGCCGCTGCCCTGGTAGACCTCCTTGAGATCATCGGGCGAGGCATTCAGATTACGGTACAACGAGATTTTCTTCAGGCCCAAATCGTCGCGCGCCTCCAGAACCAGCGGGATCTTGGCGTCCGGAATCGCAAAGGCGTGCTTGCCGGGCGACACGAAGGCGATCTCGGGCCGCTTGTCGGGCAGGACTTCGATCGTACCTTTGAACGCGTCGCTGCTCTCGATGCCTTCCACGTCCAACAGTTTGGCCGAGATGGAGTCACCCTCTTCCAGCAGAAACTCCACGCCCGCCGTAGTGTTTTCAGCATTCGGCGCGAGGGCAAGCTGCCTCTGCCCCAGGGACACGGGGCCGCCTTTCAGCGGGCGATTCGACGTGAACTCCAACCGCGCCTTGGTACCCGCGTAACCAGCAAGGGTCGCGTTGTCTTTCGCCAGCAAGCGCGACTTGGAAGGCAGGTTCGTGTACTCGGGATACGTGTAGGTCACCGACACGGAATCGATGCGCGGGATCTTGCTCAAGGTCAGCGGATAGCGCTTGCTGCGGCCGCGCGGGATGCTCGCGTAGTAGACGAGGCTGTTCTGTACGTTCTGTATCGTCTGGTAGAACGTGCCGTCTCCGGCGTCCAGCATGGCCATCTCGCCCACGCGCTCGCCTTCTTCGTTCTCCAGGACAAGACTCATCTCGGCCGGTCTTCTTCCGCCTGCGGCCACGCGAACGACTTGGTTGGAACCGTACTCGACCGTCACGCCGGCTGGGTCCACTGTCAGCGAGGTTGGGCTGTACGGGGGATGGTCGCCCCATGGATCGAGATATCGCGGCACGATGGCCGCGAAGATTCCCGCGAACAGAAACGTCAAGGTGGCGGCCGCGATGATCAGCGCCAAGAGTAGTCTCGATTCCGTGCGGAGGGTAGGCGGCCGCAGGGTGTCCGTGCTTTCGATGATGGAGGTCTTCTCGGCGGCGAGGGAGATTTCATGCGACATCAACTCACTGGAAACCTCGGGGCGCGTGGGTCCGCTGAGGGCATCTTCGAAGTCAATGGCGTTGATGAGGTCGTTGTCAAGGTTGGGGGCACCCTGCTCCACCAAGCGGGCCACAAGCCGCCGTTCCGAGCGCGAGCGGACCTGGGAGCGATAGGTACCCACTGCCACGGCGATAACCAGCATGATGTACGCCGCGAGCAACGCGATTCTCGGCCCCGCAGGCAGGATGAAGAGCAGGTCCGCGTAGACCAGGACCAGCACGCCAAGCAGGGCGGTCCACAGCGCCCGGACTACCGCGAGCCTGCCGATGCGGCGGCGGCGCAGCAGCGCAAACGCGTGCAGCTTCTGTTCCAGAGTCAGTACGTCGCTGGTCATAAGTCGCGGCCTGGTACGTGGTTTCCCAAACAAGGTCTTGTCGTCACCATCTCTACTCTATCATACGAGGCCGGTCCTGCGGCGCGCGATCCACTCCAATGCCAGCAGGCCGATCAGCGCGCTGTACACCTCCATGGTGTCCCAGGCATCCGTGGGCTTTTGCTCCTTGCGAGCCGCCCTCTCAAAAGCCTCCACCAACTGTGGAAGCCCCGAAAGCCGCTCAAGAGTCAGGGTATCCCCCCCTGTGATGTTTGAAATTCGCTGCAGAGTCTCGGGGTTGGCGGCAACGAATCTACTTTCAATACTATCCGCGTAAACTGTGAACCGTTCAGACTTCGGTCTGGGCTCGCCAATGGCGCTGTGAAGCACGGCTTCAAACTCGCCTTCCTGGCCGGGCTGATAATAGGCGGAGTAGGTGCCGGGGGCCTCGTCATCGGGACTCAGAGCGAGCAGAGCGCTGGAACCATCGGGCGCCTTGACGGTTACCTCGGGCCTGTAATCCTGTTGGTCCACAAACTGGGTGCGCACGCTGAACAGGACGCGTTCGCCCAGGTTGTACGCGTATTGGCTGGTGCGGAACGAGATCTCCTGGCCGGGGAGAAACTCGGATTCGAAAATGAGCCAGCGAATCATCTGGCTCCAGAATCGCTGATAGATGTCGTCGTATTCGCTCAAGGCGGGCGGCATGAAGGCCCAGCGCCAAAGGCCGGCCGTGCCGATGCTCATGACCTTGCCGCGGCCGAAGCGCTGGTAGGAAATCGCCGCAATCTGCGCCCCCAGTTCTTCCCCGACCTCGCCCTGCTGCGCAACGCGCGCCAGGATGACGGACAGCGATTTCTCGCTTTGGACTTTGGTAATACTGACAAGGTCGGGCAACTCGCGCAGGATGAGATCGGGGGCGAGGGGGCGCCCAAATGCAAAGAGGGGACTGTCCAGTCCTTCGGGCGTAAGTTCAATGCGAGCATGGCGGAGGGATTCGTCGCTCCACTCCACCGGTTCGAGAGCGGACAGCACGGCATTGTCTTGCTCGTAGGCGCGGCCGCGGGAGAATACGATGCTGCCGCCGCGTTCGATCAAGTACGTGCGCAACAGGGCAAGCTGTTCCGACGAGAGCAGAGTATCAATCTCTTTTCCAAAGATGAGACAATCGTACCGATAGAGTTCGTCCCTGCTGGCGGGCAGGTGCACGCCTTGGGTGACGGCGGCCTTGGTGGTGGGGTCGCTCCCGGGCTTTTCCGCTATCGCAAAGGCCTTGTCCGGGGTAAGCTGAAACACGGAAGTGACTTCGAGGTTTGGGTCTTTTTGCAGGGCGCGCAAGAGGAACTTGCTGTCCCAATAGGGCTTCGCCTCGACCAGGAGCACGCGGCTTTTCTCATCCACTACGCGCGCAAAGACCGTGCGGGAGTTGTTCGCCGTGACCGCCTCGCCGGGAAGCGGGTCCACGCGAACGGCGTAGCGGAAGACGCCCTTGGCGTCCTCCTTGACTGGGAAGTCCACGGAGACGGAATTCCCTTTCAGCATGACCTGCTGCGCGCCGACGTGCTCATCCTCGCGATACAGGTTGACCTTGGCGTAATGGCCGGCATAGCCGGATTGGGACAGGGAGACCTTCAGGGATGCGGGCTGCTGGACGAAAAGAAAGTTCTGGCTGAGACGGGCCGTCACGAAGAGATCTTTCGTCTGGGTATCACTACCCACGGGCACCGTCCATACGGGAGTCCGCGTACCTTTGAGGTGTACCGCGGCCTGTTCGAGATCGCCCCCCGCGTTGTCGCGGCCGTCGGAGATGAGGAGCATGCCCGCGACCGGGCGCGATGCAAGCGAGCCCGTGCTCTGAATCACCGCCTCGCTGAGGTCGGTCGTGGCGCCCTGGGGGTCCTCCGGATCGAGCAGCTTGTCCAGCGAGACTTCCCGCGCTTCCTTTGCAAAGGTGAAAAACCGCACGTCATACCGGGAAGCCAAGCCGGTAAGCAGCGCTTCCTTCGAATTCGTCAAGGCATTCGCGACGGCCTTATAGCGTGGCTCATTGTTCACATCCGGGGTGCGCATGCTGGCGGAGCCATCCGTAACGATGGCGAACACGGGCTGGGCGCCTTGGGCCTGCACGGGTTCGGTGCGCATCGGGCGCAGGAGGACGAGGAGCAGCCCAGCCAGTGCGGCGAGCCGAATCGTCGCGAGGATGCTTCTGCGTATCCAGCCGGCACGGCCTTCGGCCCGCTTGTAAGCGAGAATCACCAGCACCGCCAGCGCCACACCGATTCCCGCGATGGCCGGAACCGGGAATGCCGGGTCAAATGTAAGGTTCCACGGCATGGTCAGCGCCTCAAGACCAGCAGCAATGCCTGCTCAATACCAAATATCACAAGCGCGGCAATCAGCAGCCAGGGCCACAATGGCAGCCCCTCCAGAAACTGCTCCAGGGACTGGGGGTCATCCCCGGAGACGGACGCGGAAGTTCTACGCGACGCGCGTACCAGTTCGTGCAGCTGCTCTTCGGACAACACGTTCAGGTCGCTTTCGCGCGCATCGATGTTGACTGCGGCCACGCCGGCCGTCCGGCTGCCTTCACGCAGACGGTAGAAGCCCGGTACGGACGTGTGCGGGAACAGTGCGGATGTGTGCTCGCCCTGGCCCGAGACCGTGGCGGTCACGGCCTCTTCCAACGGATTCGTGAACAGCACGTCGCCGCCGCCTTCCATCAGTGCCGCGGGGGCGCTGGCGGGCTGGCCTACGAGCGAAGCGCGGGCCGTGCCTTCGCTCGGACGCATACCTTTCAACAGCTCGTGCACGAAGGGCACGAATACGGTCTTGCGGGCGAAATCGCTGCCTTCACGCGAGACATCCATGTTGCACAAGAGTAGGGTTCCTGCCCCGTACGAAGTGCGGGCCAGCGCGATATTGCCATCGTTGTACCGCATGAGGACCTGGCCCTGCCCGCCGATTCGTTCCGTGGCCAATACGCGCGTGAAGTGCGCGGAACCCAGGTCGTTGTTTTCCCGAAACCGGCGCAGCATCGGCTCGTCGAAATTGGCCTCCGCGATGATCGCGAAACCCGGCATCGGTTGTGAGGCCCGGTAGTCGATCACACCGTCGAGCGAGAACGGCAATTGAAGCGCGCGTTGTGTGGCGTCTTCCATCATCTGGAGATTGACCCCATCCGCGGCCTGGGACAGCACGTACAACACGGCGCCGCCATCTCTGAGATACTGGGCGAGCGCTTTCGCCATAAGCTCGGTAAAAGGCCCCGGCTCTTCGAGCACGGTCAACTGCGCGCTTGCTGCCAGTTCGGGAGTGAAGGCTGCCTGCGGAACGATGGAAGTGCGCAGGGTGCCAAGCGTGTCATTTCGTGTGAGCGGCTCCATGGCGCGCGCGAGGAAGTGCACCGCCGTGCGCTCGTCGTCTGCCTGCTGCTCCGTCACGAGGAGGACATCCACGCGGTCTGTAATGCGCAAGGTGAAGTAGCGCGTATTGTCTGCGCTGAGACCGTCTTCCGCGATACGGACCGTGCCCTCGAAGATGCCACTCTCGCGAGGGCGAATCCGAAAGGCAGCCGTGGCCGAGTCGCCTCCCGGCACGCTGACGCGCCGTTCAAGGGTGGTCCGGGTGGGCGGTTCCTGCCCGCCGCTTTGATCGTTGGCCTCATCCATGCTCAGCGTGACAGGAATCTCCTCCGGAGCGCCACCGTAATTGGCGATTGTACAGGCAATTTCGATGTCCTCGGAGACAACCGGGGCGGGAGGTTCCACGGTGATTTCCGTGATGGCCAGATTCCAGGGCCGTGTTTCGTTCACGGGAACAAAGACTGTTTCGGCGTCTTCGGGCAGGCGGGCGAAATCCACGGAAGCCCAGTTTGTGCGCTGGAAGTCCGAGATGAAATAGAACAGTGGCTTGTGCCGGTCACTCAGTTCCGATTGGCGGACCCCCTCGGCGATCGCCGCGTCGAAATCGGCGCGCGCGAGTGTCGCGGATGCGGTTTGAAGGTCGCGCTTCAGGTGATACGCGTTGGACGCGGGGGTTTCAAAGGAGGTCACGGGCGAGGACCCCGCCACAATCACATTCGCCACGTCGGCCGGGCCCAGACGGTCGATAATACGCGTGGCCGCGAGCTGTCCACGCGCGAAAGGGGTGAAGCCCGTTCCTGAATAGCCCATGCTCATGGAGGCGTCCAGCACGACGGTGACCGTGCGGCCCGCGGATTCCACCCTTCGCGCGGCCTGTGCGCGCAAAACCGGCTTCAGAAACGCGAGGAAGATCAGCAATACGAATGCGGTCCGCAGCAACAACAGAAGCACATCGCGCAGGCGGAACAGGCGCGAGTGACTTGCCTCGGCCTTGCGGATGAAGCGTACCGTCGGAAAGACGAGCCGCCGCGGCGTCCGGCGTGTCAGGAGGTGGACGAGATACGGCACAAACAGCGCCACCCCCGCCGCCGCCAACGCGGGATTGGTGAAGACGATGTTCCAGAATCCCATGCTTAGAGCGTGCTCCGGCGAAGGAGATACTTTTGAAGGACATCGTGGTACGGCGTCGTGGTGTTCACGAGGTTATAGTCGATGTTACGCGCACGTGCCGAGGAAGCCATGACGCCGATGAAGGCGTTCAACTGATTCCGGTAGGCTTTGGAGATGTCGCCGGGGCGGGAGGTGACAGATTCCCCCGTTTCGGCATCGATGAAGTTCACGCTGTCCAACGGCGGCAGATCCACCTCGTAGCGGTGCAGCACGTGGAACAAGATGATTTCGAAGCGCCGGTGGCGGTACATGTCGAGAGCCTGGAAGATCGACTCCGGCTCGTCGAGGAGATCCGAGACCAGCACGAGCAGGCCGCGTCTGCGGTGCAACGCATAGGCGTCGCGCAGCACCTGTGACACGGAGGTCTTGCGTCCGGGGCGCTGCTTCTCGAGCACGTTCAGAATGCTGTAGAGATGGGGAAACGTACTGCCGGGCGCCACGTGCGCGTTGACTTTCTCGTCAAACAGGGTCAGGCTTACGCGGTCGCCTTGTTTGATCATGACATACGCGAGCGCAGCGGCGAGGTATGATGCGTATTCGAGTTTGGACAATTCCTTCGTGGGAAAGAAGGCGTTGAACTCCTTGCCGCCGTAGCCCATCGACGCACTGCGATCTACGAGAATGTGGCAATTCAGATCGGTCTCGCGCTCGAAGAGTTTGACGAAGTAGCGATCCGTCCTTGCATAGGCTTTCCAGTCGATGCTGCGAATCTCATCGCCGGGGTAGTACTCCCGGTAGTCGACGAACTCTGCCGCGGAGCCTTTGTAAGGCGATTTGTGGCGGCCGGCATAGGCCCCTTCCACGATGAGGCGCGCCGCGAACAGCAGATTCTTCAGGCTGCGCAGTTCGTCGGGACTGAGGTATTTCCACTCACGGGCGCCCGAACCGGTCCCTTTGGGTGCGGTAGTCTTCACGGGCAAAGGCGGAGGCTGGGCCATAAGGGTTACTTCCCTTTGTAGTCGGGCTCCTTCACAGTGCGCAGGAGGCGCGCGATAATCTGAGCCGGCGTGACGCCTTCGCCCGTCGCCTTGTAGTTCGGCAGGATTCGATGTTGCAGCACGGGCGGCGCCACAGCCCGCACTTCATCGCAGGACGGCGAGGGTTTGCCACGCATAAGCGCCAGCGTCTTCGCACCGAGCACGAGATACTGTGACGCGCGCGGACCCGCTCCCCATTCGACATACTCATTGACGAACGCATCCGCGCCTTCCACTTCCGGGCGCGACGCCCGGGCCAAGTCGATCGCATACTCAAGCACGTGGTGCGACACGGGGACGCGGCGCACGAGCGCTTGATACTGGAGGACTTCCTCCTTGGTGAAAACCGTTCTCACGGCGGGCGTGTCCGCAGTCGTTGTTTCATCCACAATGCGCAATTCTTCATCGCGGCCGGGATAGCCGATGTGAATGCTGAACATGAAGCGGTCGAGCTGGGCTTCCGGGAGCGGATAGGTGCCTTCGTGCTCGATAGGGTTCTGCGTAGCCATGACGAAAAACGGCGCCGCCAAGCGGTAGGTATGGCCCGCAGCCGTTACGGTGTACTCCTGCATGGCTTCCAGCAGGGCCGCCTGCGTCTTGGGCGGGGTGCGGTTGATCTCGTCTGCCAGAATCAGGTTTGCGAAAAGGGGACCCTTCACAAACGTCATCACGCGCTGCCCCGTGGCCGGATCGGTCTG
>JADLCA010000467.1 GCA_020847495.1 Candidatus Hydrogenedentota bacterium
ACTCCTCGATTCCGATGGATCGCTCATCGCCGAGTTGAAAGGGGTTGTGGCATGGACCGCCCCCCGTGCGTCTACGGGCATACACGCTGGTGTCAGGGTCTATGGTCACGATTGGGACTCCCAGCAGGCCTTGAGTTCACTGGTGTCCCAGGGCATTGCGAAGCGGGACGTGATTCGGTGGTTCGCGGTTCGCCTGACGGAACACCGAGGTCCCCGCCGGGCAGATGATACGTACACGGATGGAATCGCCGGACACTTGGTCTCCGGATTGTAGCGAGGTTGTGCGCGGTACTCCGCGCGGATTGCCGCCTACGAGGCGTTAGGAGGAGTCATGGGTATCTTTACGCGAGCCCGCGACATCATTGCGGCCAACATCAATGCACTGCTGGACGAGGCAGAGGACCCCGAAAAGCTCGCAACGCTGATGGTGCGCGAGATGGAGGATACCCTCATCGAACTGAAGGCCTCGTGTGCGGGGGCCATGGCCGCCAAGCAACGCATTCAGCGCGAGCAGCAAGACGTGCGCGACCTTGCGGCCGACTGGGCCGGCCGGGCCCGCCGCGCCGTGGACAAGGGCCGCGACGCCCTTGCCCGGGAGGCTCTCCAGGAGAAGAAGCGCTACGTGCAACGCGCCGAGTTCCTGGAGCAGGAACTGGCCCAGTGCGATGCGGTGGTTGACCAATACCAGCAGGATATCGCCCAGCTCGAAGAGAAACTCGAGACTGCCCGCGAGCGCAAGCGCATGCTCGTGCAGCGCCATGTGCGGGCCCTGAATAAACGCCGCGCCCAGACGGACATCCGCCGCATGGAAACATCGGAAGTCTTCGCCCGTTTTGACGATGTGGAGCGTCATATCGAGCGCCTGGAAGCCGAGGCGGACCTCGTGAATTTCGGCCGCCGGCCCGGTTTGGTCGCGGAAATCGATGCGTTGGACGACGACGGAGATATCGACGCCGAATTGAACCGCTTGAAGGCGGGTTCGAAGACCCCGCCGGATCTTCCCGCATGACAGGACTTGTTCCACGGCGGATTGCCGGCATCACCTAACGCTGGAAAGGAGCGTGCAATGGGATACGCATATTACGGATACCCCCGCCGGGGTCTGTACCGATCGCGATCAGGCCTGCTTTTCGGAGTTTGCAAAGGGCTGGCTGACTACTTTGACATATCCGTATTCTGGACCCGGATCATTGTGTTCTTGACCTTCGTGTTCACCGGATTCTGTCCAATCGGACTCGCTTATATACTGGCGGTCTTCCTGATGAAACCGGAACCCCGTTTCGATCGGTATTACGCGTAAGAGTTGTCCTCATTCCTCCTCACCCACAGGGAGAACCCCTCACCATTCTCCCCTCCCCGGCCCGCGGCGTGTAACCCCCACGCCGCGGGCCCGTCGCTGGCGGGTCCCCTTTTTCCAAGTGACCCGTAGAATAGACATTGCAATGCGGGTACACCTGTGCTAATTTGAATCGTTGCATTTGGTTAGGAAGGAGGCGGGCTTATGGAGTGCCATGTATGTGAAGTCCGAAGTTCCGTAGGCTTCTGCGCGGAGTGCCAGCAATTGCTCTGCGAAACCTGCGGAGTGCCCTGCGACACCTGCGGAAAGATTTCCTGTCCCGAACACGTCCACGAAACCCGCAGCGGAAAGCGCCTCTGCAAGAGCTGCTACGATGAACGGCGAGGCAAGCGTGAGCAAAGGAAAGCTGCAGCTGCCGCCAAGCTCGACAAGCAGGATGGCGCCGCCGTCGCGGACGAAGCCGAGGCCGAAGGCGACGCGCTGGACGAGGCGCTGGCTGAGAGCGCGCCCGTTCCAATACAGCCATGGCAGATGAGTTTGTACATTGCCATTGCCGGCCTGATCATCGTGTTGCTCATGCTGGTATTCCCCGGTTTGCGCAGAATCCCGTTGGGCGGCACCAACTATCTCCCGACCACGCTGGTTGTGATGATCTTCCCGATCCTGTCCTGTGTCTGGGCGGGACTCGGACTGTACAAGGATGAATACTTCCGCGACCGCTCCAAGTGCTTCATCGGCATCGGGCTCTCAGCCGCCGGAGCTGCGCTCGCCATTCTCGCGATGGTGACAGACCCCGCCGCGACGGCTCAGTCCGAATTGGAGAAGTTCCAGAATGAGCGCCAGGATCTGAACCAACAGGAACTGACGGATTGGCGCGAGAAAGCTAAGGAACAGTTCAGGCAACAACCCTGACGTGAACCGTTCCGGATCCTGTGCGTTGCCCGAGAGTCTACGTGCCTGCGGGGCATGGACGTAATTAGTGAAATGCGTTGCATGCTCCGCAAGGGTACGGGTGCGTGCAAGCCTTAAACGATAGGTGAACGTATGGACAGGTTTTTGCTGTTGTGTTTGTCGTCGATTTTCTGCGCGGCCGCAGTCTTCTCTGGATGTGCCCACCATAAGAACCTGCATTCCACCCAGGAACGCGAAATGACGATGGGAATCGTCCAGAAGGAGATTCGTGTCGGCATGCCCTCTCCGGACGTGGTCGAGGCGCTGGGCTCTCCCAATATGGTGCGGCGCGATAGCGCGGGCAAGGAGACCTGGGTCTACGACAAGATCGCCACGGAAGCGTCCTACTCAAATAGCAGCTCCAATGTCGGCGGGGGCGTGGCGGGTGCGGGAGTTCCGGGCGATGTCCTTCTGCTCGGCACGATCAGCGGCAATCATGGCCGCAACAAAGGCGCCTCGGCCACCACGCAGAAGACGTTGACCGTCATCATCCGGTTTGATCTGGACGACAAGGTCGAGTCGTTCTCCTACCATTCGAGCACGTTCTGATGAGCGTTTCCATGTCGCGAACGGTGTGTGCGCTGGGCGCCCTGTCTTTGCTCTTGGCGGGCTGCATGTCGGATGGCGGGGACCCGCCGCCGCCCACCCAGTTGGAGCTTCGCTCGTTTCAGACGCGCGAGTACGACACTACCGACACCAAACTCGTAATGAAGGCCATGCTGAACGTCCTTCAGGACATGGGGTTCATCGTCAACGACGCCGACGCGGAACTTGGATTGCTCACGGCCAGCAAGTGGACCGGCATCGACCACACCAAGAAGGAGGTCAAGCGCGCGCGCAAGGACGAGGCGCCGCTCTCCAAGAGTCTCGTGCTCGAGTGCACCGCCAACATCAGCCTTTTCGACAAGCAGTCGCGCGTTCGCGTGAACTTCCAGAAGCGCATCCTCGACACGCAGGGCGCCACCATGGAGGCCAGCCCTGTGGAGGACGCGGCCTTCTACCAGACCTTCTTCTCCAAAGTAGACAAAGGCGTTTTCCTTCAACAGGAAGGGGTCTGAGCATCTGAACCCTGACAGGCGCTCCCGTCTTTCGGTCCATGTGCCCGCCGGCGAACCCGCCCGAGGTGAACCTGCCCCGCCACGCCGCCCTGCTTGCGATTCCCATCTCGGCACACATGGGTCCATACCCCAGAGGATGCGTGTCATGAGGGCCTGCCGCTCGTTGACGCGTGCCCGGTCCGCTGCTATGATCGGACCTGCTGCAACGCGGAGTCGACCAGCATGTCGGAAGTGATCATCGAACAGCCCGGTGTGACGCCCATCACCCTCCCGCTTTCGCGTCCGGTTACGCACATGGGGCGCGCCGAGGACAACGACGTGGTGCTGGTTGCGGATGAGGTGTCCCGCCACCACGTCAAATTGGTAATTCGGGCTGGCCAGCACGTGTTGTACGATCTCAACAGTCTGAACGGCACCTACGTGAACCGCCAACGCGTGGTCGAGCGCGTTCTTGCCGACAAGGACGAAATCTGGCTTGGCAGCAAGTGCCGCATGCTGTTTCGCGCGGGGGCGGCGCCCGTGCCCAAGGCAGCGGACGGGCGAGATTCCGCGTTGATGCAGGACCTCAACAAGATCCGCGCGGAAATGGAGGATGTCGGCAACAGCCTCACGATGATTGGCAGGCGTGCCAAGACGCCGGCGCCGGCGGGCGCCCAAGGGATATCCGAGGCGGATGTGCTGAAGATGAGCCGTGCGTTCCGGCGGCTCGACGCCCTGTACAAGGCCAGCAAGCTGATCGCCTCGGATTTCGACCTCCACAACCGGTTGTCGGCCGTGCTGGACACCGCGATCGAGGTGATGGACGCGCAACGCGGTTTCATCATGCTGCGCGATGAAGCCGACGGCTCGATTCGGGTGAGCGTCGCACGCGAAATGGGACAGGAGCTTCACGCCAGTTCGCCGAGCATGGGCATCGCGGGCCGCGCCGCCATCGATGGCGAGCCGGTGCTGATGGCGAATCGCAATCACGATGCCCGGTTTGGCGCACGCGAGAGTATCATCCTCCAGCAAATCCACAGCGCCATGTGCGTGCCGCTGCGCGTTGAAGACCGGATCTTCGGCTCGATTTACGTGGACACCCGCAGCACAACCCACGCCTTCAATCAGGAAGACCTGGAACTGTTCGCTTCACTCGCCGCACAGTCGGCCATGGCCATCGAGAATGTCCAGTTGTACGAGCGCATGGTGGCCACCGAAAAGAAGCGGGCCAACCTGGGGCGCTTCCTGTCGCCATCCATCGTGGACGAGATCATGAAGGAGGACTCCGTCCTCGAATTGGGAGGGCGCAAGCGCATTGTCACGACCGTATTCTGCGATGTGCGCGGATTCACCCCCATCGCGGAACGCCTGTCGCCTACGGACCTCGTGGACATGTTGAACGAGCATTTCACGGCCATGACGCGCATCATCTTCGACAATCAAGGAACCCTCGACAAGTATATCGGCGACGAGATCATGGCGGTGTTCGGTTCGCCGCTCAGCACGGACGACGATGCCTTGCGCGCCGTAAAAGCGGCACTGGCCATCCAAGCCAGAAACGCGGAGTTGAACGTGGAACGGGCTCAGGACGGACGCCCGCTCTTCGATCTCGGAATCGGCGTCGCCACGGGCGAGGCCGTGGCGGGTTACATCGGATCGCCGGAGCGCATGGAGTTCACGGTCGTCGGCGACAAAGTGAACACCGCGCGCCGTCTGTGTTCTCTTGCCGAGCCTGGTCAGGTAATCGCTTCAGAAGAGACGTATCAAGCGGTCAAGGGCAAGGTCACGGCAACCCCGATTGGAACCGTGATGCTGAAGGGAAAGGAAGCACCCGTTCACGCCTACCAGGTCGACGGGCTCGTGTGACAGGCGGGTTCTACCCCGGATTTCTACCACGCACGCACCGCTGGTCGATCAATCCCAATTGAATCAGCTGTTTCCATGACCTTG
>JADLCA010000468.1 GCA_020847495.1 Candidatus Hydrogenedentota bacterium
GTTGGGTCGTGGCCGACAACTGGCACGGCGATATCACCGTCTTTGAGGCGAAGACCACCCGGCCGCACATCGTCACCTCCGGGCATCGGACCTACGGCAGCGGGGACCACCCACACGTCGGATGGGATCGGCTGAGCAAACAGGTCATTTTCGCTTCTCACATGCAGGGGAACCCGGACGTGTGCGTGGCCACGATCCCGGAGGCGTGGCAGGCCGCGAACCCCTGATTCGGAGCGCCCATGAGAACCAAGCACTATCTCGCCGCGGGCGGCATCGTTCTGGACAGCGAGGCGCGGGTGCTGACGCTCGAGCGGGACGTCGAGCGCCACGGCGTGCCCGTGCATGAAGTACGGTTGCCCAAGGGGCACGTGGAACCGGGGGAGACCAACCACGAGGCGGCCTTGCGCGAGACGTGCGAGGAATCGGGCTACTGCGACCTGGCGATCATCGGCGACCTGGGACTGGCGCGCAGCGAATATACGTTCAAAGGCGTCCACTATTTGCGCGACGAACATTACTTCCTCATGCGGCTGCGGACCGCGAGCCAGCGTCCCCAGGAGTTTCACCCCGGCTCGGAAGAGGCCCTGTTCCGTCCGGTATGGGCCCCAAGTCTCGAGGCCGCGCGGGACCTGCTCACCTACGAGAGCGAGCGGGAGTTCGCGTGCCGCGCGCTGCACTTCCTTCAGACCTCTCAGCAGCAATAGGTTCACGCCCGATTTCCAGGACCTCGGCAATACCCCCTTTCAACTTCGCCGCCCCGGGGGATCAGTCTTTGTCGGCTTTGTCGTCTTTGATGTCTTTGATGTCTTTGATGTCTTTGGTGGCGCCCTCCCCGCACGCGGGGAGGGTTGGGTAGCGCAGAAGCCGTACAAAAATGGACACCCAAGTAATCTATTGACAAAAATGTACAAAAGTACCCGCCTCCGAATTTCGATTTTATCAGCACTTTTTTCGGGAAATGGCCACTTTTCGCCCTACTACTTCCCTTTATACAATTGGCATGCAGGTTGCTTAGTCAATAATTGACCGTCGCGGGATTAGGAGACCCCGGCGGAAGCAGTGCGGACGAAACCACTGAACTCGACGGGAGATAACTGACCATGACCAGCGGAATCGAAACGAAGTATCGACTTGCGATGTGGTACCACACAAAAGTGCGCGGTCTGCGCGTTGCCTATCGCTGCATGCAGCCTCGTTACGTTGCGTTGGGGTTTGTAGTTTACGCCTCGACCTGGGTAGTTGTTCCGTCCTGACCGTGCCCCACAGTATGCGGCCCTGCCGCATTCCCCGATAACTCCCGCCTGAGCCACCGCCTCTCCGCACCGGGGCGGTGGCTCCCCTCTTTTCTGTTGTACAAATCGTCCCCCGGGCCGTTATATGAATGGAAGGGCCCGGGAAAGCGACATGGACGAGACGGCGACGAATCACTCCGGATGGATTCGCGAGGCGTTAGCGCGGTACGAGCGCCCGCTGATCGCCTATGCCTGCCGGTTCACGGGCGATGTGGAGACGGCGCGCGACGTGGTCCAGGACACCTTCCTCAAGTTGTGCCAGGCGGACGCAGCCCGGCTGAATGGGCGGCTCGCCGGCTGGCTCTACACCGTGTGTAGAAACCGGGCACTCGATGTGAGCAAGAAAGAGCGCAGATCACAGACCTTGGAAGACGGGCAGGCGGAGTCCATCGCGAGCACGGACCCGGACCCCAGCGACGCGGCGTCCGCGAGCGAAACGAAACGGCTGATCGTGGAAACGGTGGAGACGCTACCGGAGACCCAACAGGAAGTGTTTCGCCTGAAATTCGAGGGCGGCCTGACCTACCGCGAGATCAGCGCCGTCACGGGCATGCCCCTTTCCACCGTGAGTTACCAGGTTCACGCGGCCATGACCCGAGTGTGCGAACGGCTCCGCGCCTGCACCGAGGCGCCCGGAGCGTGAGGATAGTGCAATGAGACTGGAAGAAGCAGACCCTCGCCTGACGGCATACGTCCTGGGCGAGTTGGATGAAGCGGAAGCGGCGGAGATGGAGGCCGCTTTGGCCGAGTCGCCCGAGCTTCAGCAGTTCGCCGGTGAAATCGCGGAGGCGGCGCGCATCTCGCGCGAAGCCCTGCATGTGGACGAGTCCATGACGCTGACCGAAGCGCAGCGCGAGACCATCATGGCAGCGTCCAACGGCAGGCGCGCGTGGTTCAGGCGAAAGGGCGAAGTCTCGCAACAGCGCAATGCGTTGCGCGGGTTCGCGTTTGCCGCGCTGCTCCTGCTGAGCGTGGGAGGTTTTGTTCTGTGGACCGGCGGCGACACGCCCCAGCGCCTGCGCCTGGTTCAACGTGAGCCTGTGTCGGGCCCGGATTCGGAAGTCTCAATCAACCGCGCCCTCAGACGGCTTGAGGCTCCGCCCGTGATTCAGCCAGCCCCGGTTTCGCATGTCGAGCAAAGGCTTTCCGAGACGGCGCCCGCAAATGCGTCCGCGGAGGCCATTGAGGGATCCGGTCTCCAGAATGTGCAGGTTGGGGGAGAGATCCGCATTCGTGAAGACTACTTCAGCGATATCGACGGGACCCCGTCCGATGCGCCGGCGCCCACCCCCGCGAAGCCGGGAACCCGGCAGGACGCGGAGGTGTACCAGGCGTACATTGAGCCGGAGGGCCTGCTCCAGCGACAGATTCCGCCCGAGGTCGCGAGACAGCGCTTCAGCATCGTGCCGGAGGGCGCCGATTCCAAGGGCATCGCGCCTGTTTCCGAGCCTCAAAGTGAAGGGGGGGCAACCCCCGTTTCCGACCAGGAGTTTACATACTTCACACGATTGCCGGGTGGCGGCATCCAGAAGACCCCCGAGAATGCTCCGAATGATCCGTCGGGCGTCACACTGGAATCCCTTCCGGAAGTGAACGCCATCCTGAGCGACTCGGGAACCGCGCCGACTGGAGCGTCCGGCGGGGGAGGGTTCGGCGGCGGAGCAGGTGGGTACGGCGGAGGGGGCGTCTCCACGAATGGAACCTGGGGATATGGCGGCGTTGCGGGGAACGGCGGATACAACCCCGTGCCAAGTATCGGGTTCGAGGTAAATGAGCGCGAACAGCGTCAGGCGGGAAGCAATCTTAACTACAACCGCTTCGTGGGCGATGGCATCCAGCCGGGCCAGAATTGGGCATGTCCGGCCGATCCCGACGTTGCGAGACGCCTCAATCTCGCGCGCGGAGAGCAACTCGGTGAGGACGGGCGGCCCCGCGTCAGGAGTCGGGGAGATGTTGCTGGCGACATCTCAGGCAGGAGGGGGCGCCGGGACTACCTCACTGAACTCTATTCGACTCTTGGGTCTCCCGGCACGGAGTCCTATGCGCCGATTCCCATGAAGCCGTTTACGCAGGTGGCGCAGGAGCCGTTGTCGACGTTTTCGGTGGATGTGGATACGGCGTCGTACGCGAATGTGCGGCGCTTCCTGACCCAAGGGCAGATGCCGCCGCCGGATGCGGTGCGTGTCGAAGAGATGATCAACTACTTTGATTACGAGTATGCGCCGCCGCAGGGCGAAGACCCCATCTCGGTGAACGTCGAGATCGCGCCGTGCGTGTGGAACACGGAGCACCGCCTCGCGCGGGTTGCCTTGAAGGCGCGTGAAGTGCACATGGACGATCGCGGCCCGGCGAACCTGGTGTGTCTCATCGACGTCTCGGGCTCGATGAGCGACGCGAACAAACTGCCCTTGTTGCGAGAATCGATGAAAGCGCTGACGCGGCAGTTGCAGCCGCAGGACCGTGTGGCGATCGTCACGTACCGCGATGCGGCAAGCATTGCCCTGTCGCCCACAACGGTCGGCGACAGAACTTCGATAGAGACGGCCATCGATATGCTGCACGCCAAGGGCTCGACCAATGGCGCGGGCGGCCTCGACCTCGCGTATTCGGTTGCGTCGGAACACGTGGTCAGCGGCGGTATCAACCGAGTCATCCTCGCGACGGACGGCGATTTCAATGTGGGCGAAACGGACAATGATCGGCTCGTCAAACTGATCCGCGAATCGGCCGCGACGGGTCTCTTCTTGACAGTACTCGGATTTGGCGAAGGCAATCTGAAGGATGATCGCCTCGAGGCCATGGCCGACAAGGGCAATGGCGCCTACCACTACATCGACAACTACAATGAGGCCACGCGGGTGCTGTGCGCGCAGGTGGGCGCGACACTGGCGACGGTTGCGAAGGACGTGAAGATCCAGGTCGAGTTCAACCCGCAGCACGTGTCTGCGTACCGGCTCATTGGCTACGAAAACCGCGCACTGGCTGCGGCCGATTTCAACAACGACCGCAAAGACGCGGGCGAAATGGGCTCCGGCGAGGCGGTGACGGCGCTGTACGAGTTGGTGCCCGCGGGCATGTCCGTGGGCGCGCCCCGAGTGGACGCGCTGAAGTACCAGCCCGCTCCCACGCCATCGCCTACCGGCGAAGCCAGCCCGGAAACCATGACCGTGAAGATCCGCTACAAGGAGCCTGAAGGCGACGCGAGCCGGAAGTTCGAAGTGCCCGTCGTGGATAGCGGCCAGGGCTACGATCAATCTTCGCGAGACTATCGCTGGGCCGTGGCCGTCGCGGGGTTTGGGATGGTGTTGAGGCACCCCTGCAGCGTGGACGCGGTACGGCGCGACGACGATGACGAGATCGTCACGCAGATGGGCGATGAAGAACCTGGGCAGCTTGGTACCTTGACGCTTGGAAGCGTGCGCGACATCGCCGAAGGGGCAAATGGCTACGACCCCGATGGACGCCGCGCGGAGTTCCTCAGCCTCGTCGTGGCTGCGCAGACGTTAACCCCGACGGACGCCGTGTGGAATTCTTCAGACCCGTCCTCTCGGCGCAGACGTTGACCCCGACGGGGAGACAAAGCACTCTCTGATCCCTCACCTCAGCGCCAGGCGGCCCACACCCAGGGCCGCCTGTTACCGTATTCATGCTGGCTTTCTCAAGAGCCGGCAGGGATGCCGGCGCTCCTGACAGTCCCCACTTTGGCGTGCGGCGGCTTGCCGCTGCTTTGATTAAGCAGGCTTGCCTGCGGTCTTCTGTGGTATGCGATGGGGAAGCCAGTCCGGTTGGTATTCCAGAGATTTTGGAATACCCACAGTGCTGTGCCGTCACGCCGCGAGCGTGACGAGCGAGGCGGTACTGAAGAGGCTTGCGCCCAGGTGAGAGGCAGCAGCCGTCTTTCACCTCCTGGGTTCCCGTTTTTCAATCCCCCCTTCGTCCCGTATACTGTCTCCGTTCTTCCGCAAGGAAGCCTGCTGCAAGGAGCACAACATGACACGGTCTACTGCTGTCTTTTTGGGCATCATTTTATGCTGTGCCATTTGCACGGCGTCATCGGCCCAGGAGTTCTATTCGGTCCCAGGTGTCGAGCCACAGCCGCTATTCGCCCACGCTCTGCGCTTGGAGGAGGCCCTCGCCTTTCTGGGCAGCCATGTGGCGGAAGCGGACAAGGCGCGGCTGGAATCCCTGCGCGTGGAAGCGCATTCCGAGGAGTTATCGAATACGATCCAGGAGATCCTCGACCCCTACTGTCTCGCGCTGGTGCACATCAACCCGGAGATGCGCGTGAAAGTGCACCGGGGTCCGGCCGCGGCGGAACTGATGCAGGGCGGCTGGTCCACCTTTCTGATCAAGGTGCACAATGAATCCGGCACGCGTGCGCCGTTGGGCGTCGAGAGCCCGAACGCCGCGCCGCTCCTGCACCGTTCCACGGGCTCCGCCGAGCCCAAGCCGGAAAACGCCATCAGCCCCGGCGACGTGGACTGGCGCTTCCTGGAATTGAAACTCTATCAGCGCCGCCCGTTGACCGCACAGCTCTCGGGCTTGCTGCTCGAATACGCCGTGCTCCAGATCTACACCAAGGATGCCGGAAACCGGGAGGCGCAGATCGGGTTCAACGTGGGACAGGGCACGCAGGACCTCGGCTATCGCGATCAGGTGGACATCCTGTTCCAATGCCAGCCCGCCGTGAAGGTCGTGTTCCACGTGAAGGATCACGATGGACAGCCGGCCATGGCCTCGTTTGTCATCACCGACAACATTGACCGCGTGAATCCCGATCCGGAAGATCCGGATGCGCCCAGACCGGACTACCGGATCGAGGCTTCGGAAAGTGTACCGCCCGGCGCCATGCTCACCACTACGCAGCGCTTCACGGGGGTCTATCCCTTGCCCTCGCGAAGGCTCGCCGAAGAGGATGAGTATCCGGATTTCTACTTCCAGCCCCAGATCTACCGGGCCGATGGCGAGCACGTCTATCTGCCGCCGGGCGAGTACCGGGTTGAATACACGCGAGGCCCGGAATACCTGCCTCAAACAAAGACAATCGCCGTGCCGGACGGTGTTAGCGAGTGCGAGGCGGACTTTGAACTGAAACGCTGGATCCATCTCGCGGCTTTGGGTTGGTACAGCGCCGATCATCACGTCCACGGCGGGGGCTGCTCGCACTACGAGAGTCCGCAAGCGGGGGTCGATCCCGCGGCCATGATGCGCCAGGCCCTTGGCGAAGACCTCAACATCGCGTGCGTGCTCAGTTGGGGTCCGTGCTGGTACCACCAGAAGACCTTCTTCGATGGCAAGGTCAATGCGCTCTCGACACCCAACAACCTCATGCGCTACGACGTAGAGGTGTCGGGCTTCCCATCAAGTCACGCGGGTCATCTCTGCCTGCTGCGGTTGACTGAAGACGACTATCCCAACACCACGAAGATTGAAGAGTGGCCCAGCTGGACGCTGCCGGTATTGCAGTGGGGGCAATCGCAAGGGGCCGTTGTCGGATATTCGCATTCCGGCTGGGGACTTGAGCCGATCGAAAAGACCTACGACTTGCCCAATTACGCCATGGCGAAGTTCGACGGCATCGGCGCGAACGAATACATTGTGACGGTGACGCAGAACGCGGCCGACTTCATCAGCGCCGGCGACACGCCGTATCCGTGGGAACTGAACATCTGGTACCACACGCTAAACTGTGGATTCCGGACCCGCATCAGCGGCGAGACGGATTTCCCCTGCATTTACGATGAACGCGTGGGCCTCGCGCGCAGCTACGCCAGGATGGAAGGCGCGCTCGACTTCGACGCATATGTCGAGCGCATCAAGCAGGGGGCGAACTACGTCTCCGACGGGAAATCCCACATCCTGGATTTCCGCGTGGAGGATGCCGAGATGGGCGTGAACGGCAGCGAACTCGCACTGGCGGCGGCGCAGCCGGTACGCGTCACCGCGCGCGTGGCGGCTTATCTGGCCGAAGAACAGGATGAAACCGGGAAGACGCTCGCGACGTTGCCTCCCGACAAGTCCCCTTACTGGCACATCGAGCGGGCGCGGATAGGGTCTACGCGCACCGTGCCGGTTGAACTCATCGTCAATGGATTGCCCGTGGCACGCCACGAGATCGTGGCAGATGGTTCGCTGCAGGACGTGACCTTCACCCATAGCGTGGACCAGTCCAGTTGGATTGCCCTGCGCATACTCCCCAGCAGCCATACAA
>JADLCA010000469.1 GCA_020847495.1 Candidatus Hydrogenedentota bacterium
AACTTGTGGCGCTAACGGGCCACCACCAAGGTGGCCCCAACAGATGGGGCCGCGTTAGCGACCCCGTCATGCCGCTTTGAGCGGCTCACATCATAAAGCCCCCGGCTCGGCCGGGGGATACTTACTCATGGGCCGTAGCCGGGGTTCGGTGCTAAAGGCCTAACGTGGATGGAGTTCGAAGGTTTTCGGCAGGCGGACCACCTTTGGGTTATGAGACCTAGAAGGCCGATTTCCGTAAATCCTTTGACAGCAAGTAATTAGTGCAGCGCCAACCACTTAGCTTCATTCAACTATGCAGTATAGGCTACTCGATGTAGCACATGTTCTTCAAAAAAAGTGGCACTCAAAGTGGCACACTTTTACAGCGAATGAACCCAACAACTAGACCGGGGAAAACCCTTGCCAAGCCTTGGGGTGAGTGATGAATCAGCCTGTCCGTGATACCGGTGTTTTCGCGCCGTCAGGCTCGCCCGGTCTCCGCGCCAGATACACAATGGCCATTCCACCCCGGCCCAGCTCGCGCTCGACCTTATAGCCGGCGCGTGCCAGTACCTCCATGCTGCGGGCGGTGTCCTGGCTATCATCTTCGTGAGCTTCGGCATCTGCAGGGGCCGGACCAGGAGTCGTGGCTCTGCAGTCGGGACATACGGCAGGACGGAACCCTTGCGGCAATTCGCGGGTCTGGAAATCACGTCCACAACTGTCGCACCGCTGGGATGTTGTCTGTGCACCCCCCTTCACAGACACTTGGAGAACCGTTTCCCCCACCTGGATGGTGTCGCCATCGGAGAGTTCCATGTCCCCCTCAACGCGCTTGACAAGCCCACTTCGAGTGGTTCCGGGCCGGGTGGAACCGGGGATAACGTACGTTCAGTTCCTGCTTCCCAAGTCCCTTAGCCGGACCTCGGGCGGGCACACTTCCAGGATGAGGTGGTGACGCGATACGCAAGGATCTTTCGGTAGGTTTATCGGGCACTTAGGGTCTCGCCCCACGATAAGCGTATCGTGCTCGCCGAAAGTAAACTCGGAACCGGCCATCGGGCCCTGAACGACCCGCACTTTTACGCGGTCTTCCCCCATTGCAGCTCCCCCGTTTCCGAGCTCATGAACATCCAGACGGCGGAAGCTTATCATTGAAGTTCCCGGCGCACAAGGGGCTCCCGGGTCTTGCCGGTGGGGGGAGCGGGTGCCGGTTACCTTTCGTCGCAAGCGAACCCCTCGTCCCAAGTCCATTGGCTCAAGTTGACCGCGAAGCCCCCCATACCGCCAGCGAAGACGTACAAACAAGGCACAGTGCCATCCAGGAATTACGGACCTTCGATTGCCGTATTGGGAAGCGCCGTTCGAAGTTCTCCCAATACATCCGGACTTAAGGCGGTTCCCTGAACCTGCAACTGCTGCAAGGAGTACAGGCCGGACAGGTGCTCGACCGCGTCATCGGAAATGCCCGTGTTGGAAAGGTCGAGACGCTGAAGGGAGGTCATGTTCTCGACGAACAACAATTCACGGTCAGTAATCGGATTATCATGAAGTGACAGCACCCGCAAGCGGCTCGGCGGTGTTGGGGGAGGTGGCGGCCGGGATAAGGCAATGTAGGGTGCAACTCTGCCATCACCGTGTCGAGCAGGGTCCGCGCCCACTGGCGGTCGTACTGGCGGCGCGGGTCGAGGTCGGGGTTAGGCTGCAAACGGAGGCGTTCCTCCACTTCCGCAAAGTCCAAGGAAACGGTGACGGTCCCGCCGCCCCGACGCTGCCGGTGTTCCCGCTTCCACTCGTTCGCGAGAAAATGGTCCAGCGAGGCCAATAGGAAGGTGCGGAACCGGCCCCGCTCCCGGTCCACGCGTTCCAGGAAGTCGTACTCGAGAAGCCGGGAGAAGAACTCCTGGGTGAGATCTTGCGCGTCCTCCGGGGCGTAGCCCCGCCGGCGGATGTGCGCGTACAGCGGAGACCAATACACGCGGCACAGCGCGTCCAGCGCCTCCCGCGAGCCCCCGCTCCCTCCGTCCTTGGCCAACAGCACCAGCGACCACGAGGTCGTATCGAAAGTTCGAGCCGCTCAAGAATACCCGGAAAAATACTCCCCTTCGTGAGCATACGCCGGTACACCCTTAGCAACAAGAGCCGATGCCCGCGCGCGGTAGTTCCGGGGTGCAAAGCGAGTTTTTGAGGAAACCGTGCAACCTACTTCAACTTCTGTTTCTGATACAGGACGAAATAATCACTGGGACAGCTCCTCCAGATGGCCAGAGAAGTGGGTTTCCTCTCGCCGCTTTGCGTGACTACCGCAAGCGGGATGCATCGTAGGTATGCCGTTTCTTGTCTCCCTCCGCAGCAGTTGACGTCATCCTGCAAGTTCAAGAACTTCTCGTCCGCCTGGGCAACGTCTGGTCCACGGCTTGGTCAGGCGCGGCAGGTATCGCCGGTCGATAAGCACCGGCCTCCCAAGATCGCGTAAAGCGCTAACGTGTCATAAAACGGCTATAGGCCGCACCTGCCAAGTTGTGCTATCCTTGAATATGGGTGCGCGCGGGTGGGGAGTCTTTTGACGGTGTTGGAATCTGGGGAGCGGTTCGGGAAGTACGAGATTATTGATCTTTTGGGCCGAGGCGGCATGGGGGTCGTGTACCTCGCCGAGGACACGGCCCTGCGGCGGCGGGTCGCCTTGAAACTCCTGGACCGGGTATTCACGTCCACGGAGAATCTGGAGCGGAGTTTCCTGGATGAAGCTCAGACGGTCGCGGGTCTTGAGCATCCGAACATCGTTCCCATTCATTCGCTGGAACGGATCGAAGGCGAACTCACCATCGATATGGCTTTCATGGAAGGCGGGTCGCTCAGCCGATTGCTTACAGGCGCTCCCTTGGGACCCTGGAAAGCCGTAAGTCTCGCGCACGATGTCCTCCAGGCGCTGGCGTGTTGTCACTACGCGGGAATCATCCACCGCGACGTTAAGCCGGCCAACGTTCTTCTCGACAAGTCTGGCCGGGCCCTGCTCAGTGATTTTGGTCTGGCCCGACTGCTGCACGTCCATCTCGTCGACTCGATCCGGACTTCATCCTCCACGGGATTCTTCGTAGGCACACCCAGATACGCTCCGGTCGAGGCATGGGACGGCTGCGAGCCCACGCCTGCCTGGGATGTGTATTCCGTCGGTATGCTCCTGTTCGAAACCACGACGGGTAGGACGCCCTTCCCGGCGGACACACCGTTCGCGCTGCTGAAACAAATCCAGGAGCAGGCGATTCCGCCGTTGCGCGAGGTCCACCCCGAGGCGTCGCCCGAACTGGACGCGTTGGTCAGGGACATGGTCCAGCGCGAGCCTCACGCCCGCCCCCAGGATGCGACCGAATCCTTGCGCCGGTTGAGTCAGACTCCGGAGTTTGAGGTGGTTCGTTCGGAAGGCATTCGGACCGTCCATCAGATTCGTCCGCGTCCCAGACGGCTGGTCTTGGAGCGTCTGATGCGCCGATACGTACCGGATCTTTCGAGGAAGTTGGTTGCTCCGCTGCTGGTGGGGGCCTTGGTCCCTCTTCTCGCCGTTGTCGGTCTGTTCACGTTTGCCAGACCGTTCCAGGAGGTTGGAAACGCCGTTGATTCCGGACCCGTCGCCGCAGATGTGTTTCCCCGCGTGTACGATGCGACCGACGTCGGGACTGGCGAAACGTGGCCGGGGTTCATGTGGATGGGCACGCCGGCAGAATCGGGCGCGATCCCCATCATCATCACAGAATCGACGCGACTATGGTCCGGAAACGCTACGCCGGACGACGCGGGCGGATTCGCGTTTAAAGGCGGCTGGGCGGAATACACAGACAAGTCGGCCCGCGTGTTTCGTTACGGTACCTTGACGGGACGGGCGACCCCACTCTCCAATTCACCAGACTTAACGCTTCAAGTGAAGTTCGTAAGCAGTCAGGACGCATCCACGTCATCGAAGGTGGTCAGCTTACGGCTCTCGGTCGATAAAATACCGCAGCCCGGCTTTCTCGCCAACATGAATGCGTCCGATTACTTTCTACCCATCCTGTACAACGAACTGATGCCTAGAGACCTCGCATGGGCCAAAGACCTGGAAGGTATGATGCAAACGCTCGGCACACCGATGCTAACCGCTTCCTCCTGCGCGACAGAAGAAATTGCGCTGGATGGCCAACTCACGGAAACCAGTTGGCAGCGCGCGGCCACAGTCCAGACCGGCGAACCAGCGGGAAGTGAACAAAAGGCAGCGCCTTCCGTACGTGCGGTTTACGATGCACAGTCAATATATCTCGGCGTCCAGCTACCAACCTTACCGCAGACACCCCGAATTGTGCTGACGGTCATGCCGCAGTTCGGCACTCCTATGAGTCGGTCCCCGAGATGGACGGCGGAACTGATCGATGAGTCAGTCCTCGATCAGGAACACGAGGACCGAGGCGCCGAAGTGGCGTGGGTTTGCCCATGGCGAATGGCAACGGAGTCTATCGAAAGCGGTTGGAGCGCGGAGATTGCCATCCCGTTTAGCGACTTTGACGAAGACCTTCCGGCGAACGGACCCGGACCGGGTGATCACTGGCGGATTGGCCTCGCGGTCTTGGACGGATTGGCACCCGACGCAGATGTAGTGGCGTATTGGGGGTGGGGAGAAACTTACAAGTCCGATTGGGGACTCATCCTGGAGTTCAGGCCGCCATAAGGGCACCAGTCGGGACGAGTGAGGGTGCGGGAATGCGAATGGGTGCCGAGCCTTGCCGTAGATGCAACGCGAAGCTACTCTGTGCCTTTGTGTCCATTCTCTCGCTACCCGCTGTGCTGCAGTCCAAAGCCGACCAGGACACGACATCGATTCCCACCACGAATCCTTCGTCCAATCCTCAACACCTTTGGGTGGTGGGCGACTCTCTCTATTTTTCCGCGGACGATGGGCTCCATGGACGTGAACTGTGGCGCTCTGATGGCGAAGGCCACTGCTCGCTAGCAATCGACCTGAATCCGGGCGCCGCAAGTTCAAATCCCAACTCTCTTTTTGAAGCCGCTGGCTGGTTCTATTTCGTGGCAGAGGCCAAGAAAGGCTACCCGGCGCTCTGGATGTGGGACCCAAGAACCGAAACTGTAAAGAAGGTTCTAAACCCGGATTCTGGAGAGAGTTTCCACAATTCCGAACCGCGCGGTGTCCTGGCCGATTCACTCTGCTTTACAGCAAACACGTCGAGCGGCTCACGGCAGATATGGATGACTGTCTTGGGATTCCCGGAGCGCACGCGAATCGCTGACTTCGGCGAATGTCCCAATACCTATAAAGGGCAGTACCCCAACATTGGCAGCAACGGCCTCATGATGTATACAGCGCAAGACAAGACGTGGTGCACAAATGGCACGCCCGCCGGTTCAACGCTTCTTCAGGACATTAATCCGTCTAAGCCGGACGACGTGAGCATCTGGTTTGGATGCATTGGAGAGCGCACGGTCTTTGTGGTGGACGACGGCGTTCATGGAAGTGAGCCGTGGATTACGGACGGCACGTCGGGTGGTGCGCATCTCCTGCGAGATATCGCTCCAG
Organism: Candidatus Hydrogenedentota bacterium; assembly: GCA_020847495.1. GTDB lineage: Bacteria > Hydrogenedentota > Hydrogenedentia > Hydrogenedentales > SLHB01 > JAHDWY01. The sequence continues at coordinate 5,540 of JADLCA010000469.1, forward strand.
GTGTGCAGTCGTCGGCCATCTCCTGGATGCATGGTCACGAAGACGTTCTACTTCTTGTAGCCGACGACGGGGAGCACGGTTTGGAGCTATGGCGCACCGACGGCACGGAAGAAGGCACGCAAATGATCTGCGACATCTTTCCCGGACGGTCCGGCGGAAACCCCCATTATTTCTCCAAGGCAGGCAGGTGGTCGTATTTCGCCGCAGACGACGGGGTTCATGGCAAGGAACTCTGGCGCACCGATGGGACGAGTGAAGGAACTTCACTCGTGAAGGACGCTCACCCTGGAGTGAATAGCAGCAACCCTTACGCCATGTGGGCGGCCGATGACAAATTGTTCTTTTGCTGTACTACGCCCGATTTTGGGGATGAAATCTGGGTGTCTGATGGGACGGAAGAAGGCACGCACCTTTTCAAGGACATCAATCCAGGGAACGCCGCGGGTGGTCCCAACCAGCTTCGTTGGCTCAAGGGCCGACTCTTTTTTACCTACGACGACCCGTTCTTTGGTGAGGAACTGTGGATTAGCGACGGCACGCCGGAAGGGACTCGCATGGCAGAGGACATCCATCCGCCCCGGTACAATCCAGGTTCCCACCCCCGGTCGCTTACCGCCTTCGGCGAACGCCTCGTATTTGCCGTCGCGGATATGGGCCACGGGGAAGAGCCTTGGATTAGCGATGGCACGGAAGAAGGCAGCAGGCTGCTCGCCGACATTTCACCAGGGCAGTCGGGGTCTGAACCGAAGGAGTTCACCGTCGCAAAAGACCACTTGTACTTTTCCGCACATACGGCTGTAGAAGGAAGAGAACTCTGGATTACGGACGGCACTTCGGAAGGCACGAGGATCGTGGCCGATTTGGCCGAAGGACCGTTGAGCAGCGACCCCACAAACCTCGTGTCGATCGAGCATGAAGTCTATTTCATCGCATCCGATGGTAGGGACGCGCGACTCCTCTGGCGCTGTGACGGGACCGCAACCGGGACAAAGTCTCTGGAGGTTGGGAGCATACAACCGGGGTCGATCAATGTCACCAAGCTTTTCATATGGCGGGACCAGTTGTTCCTCTATACCAAGGAGGGGAACGATAAGGCTGGTTTATGGCGGATACGCTCGGATGGAGAGCCAGAGCAACTTGCCCGGGGAAGTCTGGATGCGATGGCCAGGGACTTGAAGCGACCGGGAAACAGGGAGAATCTCGAGTGTGCTCCAGAGAATGAAGAGGTTGTCGCGTTGGTGCTGGCATCGGAACCTGTTGCATCAAATGATCAAAGCACGCAGTCGGCCAACCTCGGCAATGTAACCTACTTTGTGGCCCATACCCGCCAATCTGGCGCGGAACTTTGGTCAACTGACGGTTCTCTCGCGGGAACCCGATTGGTTTGTGATGCTTTCCCAGGTCCGGCGAGTTCCAGCCCGGCATCGCTCACCAAGGTTGGCGAGCTACTCTACTTCGTCGCCGACCATCCACGCGAAGGCCGGGTGCTTTGGCGCACAGATGGGACGTCCAATGGAACCGCATTTGTCAAACCAATCCTCAGCAGCGGGACACCTTGGATTTCTTTGCATGTCAGTTCGATGGCGTCGCTTGGAGCGAGCCTCGTGGTGGCCTGCCCTACCTTTGCCGTGTCTACCCTTGTGCAAGTCGATCTGAACCTGATTGAACAGCGAGGGACTCAAGAGATCTTTCGAGATTTACGCGGAGGGCGGTCAGAATTGAAGAGGTCATGGCCACGACAATTGACAACTGTTGGAGAGCAGGTATTCTTCACCGCCAATGACGGCATTCACGGCGAAGAGCTTTGGGTCACCGACGGGACCCCGGACCCCCCCCGGCTGGTAAAGGACATCCTCGTACCGGGTGACCTGACGCCGTTGCGACGGTAGGGCGACGCAACGAAAAGGAGAGCGTAGAAATATCGGGCTCTGCGCGGGCACGAGTCTCTATAATAAGGCAATTGGGGGACTTAACCCTTATCGTGACGGGGAGGGGGAATCGTGCAGTACGAACTGACGGCCATCTCGGGTCCGACAAAGGGGGCATCCTGGCTCGTTGGGGCCGATGGGCTTATTGTTGGAAGAACGTCGGATTGTGACGTGGCCGTGTTGGATCCGGCCGTCTCCCGGCACCATTGCCGCCTCTACTGTGACGAAAAGGGACTGTGGCTCGAAGACCTGGGCAGCCGCAACCCCGTTCTGGTCAATGGAGAACCCGCTTCCAAATGTCAGGTAAAGGTGGGAGACGAGCTGGCGGTCGGTCGGTTTCAGTTTCTGATAGCTGGATCAGCCGAACCCGTTGGAGAGATTTCACCGCATGATTCTGATACGAATAGCGCGCTTTCCGAAGGAGAAGCATTCATTCTCGCCACCGACCGGCAGGAATTGTGGAAACGGCAGAAGCCGCGCACGCTCCGCGACCTCGCAACCCTTTACGACGTTGCGTGCGAGCTCAGTTGTGCGGAAGGCATGTGCGACCTGCTGGACCGGGCATGCCGACGGCTGCGCGAGCGATTCGACCCCCTGGGGCTTTGGATTGTGCGCAGTGACGATCAAAACGAATTTGTCGTGCTGGCTGAAGAAGTACGGAAGGAGCAGAATACCCCACCTCCCCTGGATGTCTTCCGCCGCGTAATAGAGGAGAATAGCGGACTCGCCTTGCCCCAACGTAGGCAGGTCGGTGACAAATCGACGCCCGTGCTCACGTATGCAGCGCCCTTGGCCTTTGGCCAGGTTTCCATAGGGGGGGTGGTGGTCCAAGTGGAATCCCCCGGCAGCCTCTTCGATGAAGCGGACCTGCGTTTTCTTGTGCTCCTGGCGCAGTCGCTGGCCCCGTTGATCGAAGCGATGGAAACGGTGGAACAGTTGCATCGGGATAACGAGCGGCTGCGAGCCCAGGCGGCGGAAGGGTATGAACTGATCGGCGACAGCCGCGACATGGGGCATGTGCGTAGACAGGTCACGCTCGCCGCAAAATCAAGCCTGAACGTGCTTATCACCGGCGAAACTGGTACCGGAAAAGAGCTGGCCGCCCGATTGGTCCATCTCCAGTCGGACCGGCGCGCGGGTCCGTTTGTCGTGGTGAACTGCGCAGCCATCCCTAGAAACCTCTTTGAGAACGAACTCTTCGGACATGAACAGGGAGCGTTCACCGGTGCGCAACGCACGTCGCCCGGCCTCGTGGACCAGGCGAACTATGGCACGCTGTTCTTGGATGAGGTGGGCGACCTAAGTCTGGAAAACCAGGCGCGTATCCTGCGTCTCGTTGAGAACGGTACGTACCGGCGCGTTGGTGGGCAGCAGGAACTTCACGTGGACATACGCGTGATAGCTGCCACCAACAAACCGATACAGAAGGCAATCAGCCAAGGCCAATTCCGCGAAGACTTCTACCAACGGCTCAGCGGATTCGAACTCTGCATGCCTCCCCTTCGCGAACGCCGGAGTGATGTGGAGTTGTTAGCACGACATTTCTTCTCTATGGGCCTCAGCCGTGCCAAACGGCCCCTGCGCGGTATAGCGCCCGAGGCAATCGAGTACCTGCGGAACCGGCGATGGCCCGGGAACGTGCGGGAACTCCGAAACACCGTTTTCCGGGCAATCGCGCGCGCTGCCGATGAAGAATTGAAGGTGGAGGACTTCGCCGCCGATGCCGAGCAGTCGTTGGTCGAGACGCAGGACGAGACGCCGACTTTGGCCGAAGTAGAACGCCGCCACATCGAAGCTGTGCTGCGCCGGTGCCACGGCCACGTGGGCAAGACGGCGCAGGTCCTCGGGATTGCACGCAGCACGCTCTATGAAAAAATGAACGAGTACGGCATTACGCGATAGTCGATTCATTTCCCTCCGCCACGATGGGGGCCGAAGAACTGGAGCGGCTCCAAAGAATCAACCCAACGTGTCGCGTCTTGCGAGTTCCGCAGTTCTCCAATGCCGCCCCGCAGAATCAGTTGATCCCGTTCCAAGAGTAATTGTCCGAAAATCGGACAAAAGTGTTGCCCGAAAATCGGAATTCGTGACACCAAGTCTCGTTCCTCGTTGACGACCTGCGCGCGTCGTCGTTTGTGCAACTGGTTCATTGTGTAAGGGCTTGTAGCACGTGAGAAGTCCCTATTCGCACTCTTGGTACGGCAGTTGCTTTTTCTCGTGTGAACGCTCCGGGCGTAAAGCGGGTGCGTGCCCGTACGGAAAAGGGCGAGGTCGCCATGGCTACACAAGAACCGGCGAACAGTCGAAACCGGATGGGCAACGGACCCGATTCGTTGCGGCGAATTCGCAAGGAGCACATTGAGCGCGTCCTTCGGGACTTGGGAAACGACCTCGAAGAGGCGGCGCGGATTCTGGGGATTACGGTCAAGGAGCTTCGGCGGTGTATGCACAAACTGGGGATCGCCGAGTGAATCTTTACCTTAAATACGTTCGTTGCCCGGCGGCGGAGTCTTTACCCGGGTTGAGTGGCGTACAGGCAGCCTCCCTGCACGCCCGAGGCGGTTTCGCCAAGGGTGCGAGGCAACTTTCTTCAACTTTTGTCCAAAAACCGTGTAACCTTCGCGGATTTTTGTTTTTTATGCAGGACGAAAGATAGGAATCACGCCTGAAGGCGGCGCGAAGCCGCGCATCGGCGTTGTCACGAAATAGAAACAGCCGGTGAGTCTCTAGCCACCAAGCACGCGACTCACCGGCACGGCCCGGCCCGGACGCACGGTCTGCGTGTCCGGCCCTAGGGCTTCTGTATTTAGCGTAGCGCAGACCGGTGGATTTGGCAAGGGCTGAGGAGGATAGGCCGATCAAAACGGCCCGCGGAACTTGACCCTTCGCGCAAGCCAACCTACAGATTGGCAAGCCCCTGCAACGTGCAAGGACAGAAGGAGACGACAACATGGACAGGAATGGAATTTGGATGGAAAGGCACTGGGGGACGCGCGCCATCGCGTTGACGCTGCTGTGTCTCGGTGCGGTATGCCTGAACCAGGCTAAGGCTGTCGCGGAACTACAGTTTGAGGAAGTCTGGATGGCGACCACGGGAGGGGGTGCGAGACTTGCCACCGACGGCCAGGGGACTTGCATGCTGGTCTGGTATGACTCGGATCCGATTAACGGGGATTTGGATATCTTCCAGTCGGTATCTACTGACAGCGGCGAAACCTGGTCCCCCGCAGTGCCTCTCAACACCGACGCGGCTACGGACACCGGCCATGATTACCGGGTGGATGTGGCCTACGCCGGACAAGGCGTGTGGATAGCCGCCTGGGAATCGAAGAACCCTCCGGGGGGAGGCACGTACGACTACGACATCTTCTATTCGCGCTCTGTCGACAACGGTGCCACGTGGGACACACCCCTACCGCTGAACGCAGAAGCGTATAACGACGGACCCAAGGCGCAGGATTGGCTGGTCCGCTTGGCAACTGATGGGGCGGGCGTGTTGCTGGCGAGCTGGATGCGTTACGGTACTGGATCCAACCTGGGTCCCCGACTGTCCCGTTCCGCGGACTACGGTGCGACCTGGACCGAGTTTCCAACAAGCTTTTCGCTGTCCATGCCTTGCTGTGCGATCGCGTACGGCCGGAGCAGCGACGGCCTGGGCAAGTGGATCGCCACAGACTCGGCACGTGACGACTTGGGGAACTGGTACTTCGGTATGAGTTCTTCGGCCGACGGCCTGGACTGGTCCCCCGTGGAATGGCTGCTCACGGGAGACGATTACATCGACCCCACATGGCTCGACGAGAGGCTCTCCCTGACCGCCGACGAATTAGGGAACTGGCTACTGGCTTATCGGTGGGGCACCAACAAGGTCTTCTCCTCGACTGACAGCGGAGAGACGTGGGTTGGCCCTCAGACCCTCGAGGCCGCCAACCCGGAACTCCGTTCGAGGTGGTACGGAGGCGTGAGCGTCGCGACGGACGGACAGGGCCGCTGGGTCGCGGTTGGGAACGCCATGGAAGCCTTTGGGGGAATGCTTGGAGACGACTCGGACCTGCTGTACTTCCTGTCCGAAGACAACGGCGCAAGCTGGTCGGCGCCAACGCCGATCAATCAAGATGCCTGGGGCGACGAGATCGACGATATGACAGGAGATGGCATTCCGCCGCAGATAGTCTCGTGCAGCGGCTCCTGGATCGTCACCTGGAGCGGACCGGCCGGTGTCCACGTGGCCCGGACTCCGCAGACGCCCAAGCCGGGGATTACTGTTCAGCCAGTAGTCGGCCATACGACCGAGGACGGGGCAACGGCGCTCTTCCAGGTCGCCCTGTTTGCGGAACCTGCGGCTGATGTCACCGTTACGCCCTTGCTGAGCGATGCGTCCGAGGGTTTGGTGACGCCTGCAATGTTGACATTCACCACGGCAAATTGGAGCACTCCGCAGGAGCTTACAGTAACTGGTGTAGACGACTCGGTTGTCGACGATGACCAAACGTACTACCTCACGCTGTCCGCCGCCAGCACTGACCCCGACCACGACCTGCTTGAGCGGACGGTGGTAATCTTCAACAAGGACAACGACACCCCGACCCAGGCGTCGGTCAGTTCGATTACCTACAGCCTTTCACGTGACCGCAAGGACCTGTTCGTCTACGTTACGGTCGTGAATGAGGCTGGTGCGCCCGTTGCCAAGGCATCGGTCACGGCCGACCTGTACAAGAACGGGGTGAAGCTTACGTCATTCAGCGGCGCGACGCTTTCCAACGGCATAGTGACGTTCAAGCTGACCAACGCCAAGAGCGGGACCTACACGACCACGGTCACTTCGGTCGTCGCGGACGGCCTGACGTGGGACGGCATCACGCCAGGGAACAGCTTTACGAAGTAGAGCAGCCGTGGGCAGTCCACGTGCGAGTGAATTGCGTTAACACAAAATAGAGACCGCCGGTGAGTCTCTAGCCACCAAGCACGCGACTCACCGGCACGGCCCGGCCCGGACGCACGGTCTGCGCGTCCGGCCCGAGGGCTTCTGTATTTAGCGTACCGCAGACCCGCGAAGAAGGCAAGGAGCATGGGAAACATACAGCGGCGAAGATATGCAGATTTCAAAGCCTCGCAAGGCCCAAGCGGCGCGGCCGGAGGTAGTTCTTGAGCATCGGGATGGGTAATTCGGTGAAAGAGACGTTTGACCCGAGCGTTATCTGGAAGGAGAGGTCCGATGAATAGCATCACTGAGAGGTTTGGAATTACTAAAAGCGTGATGTTTATTTGGATGTGTTTGTCAATATTTGCTACAGGAGGAGTCTTTGCCGATGTATATGCAATAGCAAAAAGTGATGTCACTAGTGGGCCAGCGCCATTAACGGTTAACTTTGATGGCTCTGATACATATGACTCCAATTCTCGTTTGCTGACCTCGTTTCGTTGGATATTGGACGATGGTTTGGTGATAGGCTCCGGAATAAAAGTTGCCTATACCTTCCAAACACCAGGAGTCTATGCCGTTTTCTTACAGGTCGTAAATGAAATAGGTGAATCTGATGTTGACCCAATTACAATTACCGTCAACGAACCATCGTCACCCGACTCGGACGGTGACGGTCTGCCGGATTTCCAAGAAGTTGACACTTACGGCACCGACCCGTTCGATGCAGACACCGACCACGACGGCCTGTCCGACGGGCAGGAAGTGCGGGACCTAGACCCGGCGATGCCCGGTGTGCAAAACCCCTACAATCCGCTGGATGCGGACTCCACAGGAAACAATGGACAGGTCGGTGCGGATGGTGTTCTTGACGGCCTGAACGACTGGGACGGCGACGGCACACCCAACGCCGCGCAATACAGCTTGGCGTGGAGTACCTACCTGGGCGGCAGTGGGTACGAAAACACGAGCATCATCGCGCTGGACACCGAAGGCAACATCTGGGTCGGCGGTGTGACCTCCTCCTCGGACTTCCCAAAGACGGCTGGTGCCTTCGACACAACCCCCAACGGCGGCAACGATGCCTTCGTCGCCAAACTGAGCCCCGACGGCAAAACCCTGCTTTTCGCAACGATCCTCGGCGGGTCGGGCGACGACCAATTGAGCGCGTTGCTCCCGGACGAGACGGGAGTGTACCTGGTGGGCCGCACCTCGTCCCCGAATTTCCCAGTTCTTGCAACGCCCTACTCGACATACCGTGGCGGGAACGACGTCTTCGTGGCCAAGCTGAACTCCACGGGAAACGGTCTTGTGTTTTCGGCGCTGCTCGGGGGGGCGGGAAATGACGAGGTAGGCACAGTTTACAACCCGATCGTCCGCGACACATCCGGTGCGCTGTACATCGCCGGGTTGACTACGAGCCCGGACTTCCCGACGACGGCCGGGGCCTACGACCGGACGTACAACGGCGGGACGCGCGACGGTTTTGTGTTCAAGCTGACCCCCAACGCCAGCCAGTTGTTGTATTCGACGTATCTGGGCGGCTCCGGCGACGACTTCGCGCGGTGCCTGGCCATCAACGCCGCGGGCGAAGCCTTTGTAACCGGCGGCACGGCCTCACCGAATTTCCCGGTCACGCTAGGCGCCTTCGATACTACTTTGAGTGGAACCCAGGATGCATGGGTGACGCGGCTGAACGCGACGGGATCGGGCTTGTTGTATTCGACGTACCTGGGCGGGTCGGGCATAGAGCTGGCGGCGGCGCTACAGCTCCGTCCCTCCGGCGAGGCGGTCATTCTGGGCCGTACCCGGTCCGCGGACTTCCCCGCTTCGTCCGGCGCTTATTGCGAAACCCAGAGTGCTCCGTCGGACCAGGACCTGTTTGTGGCGGAATTGGATGCCTCCGGCGCGAACCTCGTTCACGCGACGTACCTGGGTGGAATCGGATCAGAAATGGACAAGTGGATGACGCTGGACGACGCTGGAAACGTCTGGGTCGGCGGGGTGACCTCGGCACTAGACTTCCCGATTACGCCGGGAGCCTACCAGCCCTCGTTCGGCGGCGGGTCCAATGACACGGCAATCGCTCGCCTGACCCCGGACCTGAGCCGCTTGACCTACGGCACCTACCTGGGCGGCTCGGGTAGCGAAGACAACCCGAAGCTGGCCCTGGTAGGGACAAGTACGCTCTACGTGGCGGGCTTGACCGGCTCGGCCGATTTCCCGGTGATCCCGGGAAGCTTCGACACGACCTTTGCCGGAGGCGGCTGGGACGCTTTCGCGGCAAAGCTGGACCTCACCGGCGTGGACGCAGACAGCGATGGTGACGGCCTGAGCAACTTTGAAGAGGTGGAGACCTACGGCACCGACCCGCTCAATCCGGACTCGGATGGAGACGACCTCAGTGACGGAGATGAAGTCAACCGATACGGGACCGACCCACTCGTGGTGGATGGCCGTATTGGCTACGATGCCTCCACTGGTCTATTGCCTGAGGAACACGACGCCCGCTGGGTATTCTCGGACCAGAACAATCCACCCAGCACGGTCAGCGTCAGCGACGGAATCCTTACGTTCACGAATGCCCTGTCCAACCGGGCGCAATGGGTGGCGCAGATGGGCCACGGGCCCGGCGTTTCGCCGGATTCAGGGGTCTTCCTTGAAACCACAGTCCGGATCGTGAGCGAGGAACACAGCAGTACCACGCGAGGTGTACAACTAGCGTCTGTTGGCGAAGCCATAGGGTCATTAGGTAACTCACTGGACCTTTATGGCTGGCAAGACCGCATCTTTGCCATCGGTAGTACCGGTATCGTCGGCGAATACCTTATGGATACCACCGACACCTTCCATACCTATCGTCTCGAGCTTCTCGGTGGACAATTCGCAGTATTTGTCGACGGCGTTCTGTGCATGACCGGGGTATCGCCTGCGTCTGCCTATTCAGCGCCGGAGTTGATTGCTTTTGCGTTCGGCAATTGGAGCGTCAGTTCCGGTTCCGTCACCGAATGGAGCAGGGTGCTGGGCGGCGTGCTGTCGACAGACCCGACCGGTGCGGACCGAGACAGCGATGGACTGAGCGATGCCGATGAAGGTACGCGCGGTACGAATCCATTCCTGGCAGACACCGACGAAGACGGGCTCACGGACGGTGAAGAAGTAAACACGTACGGGACCGATCCGGTTACAACCGACACCGATGGCGACGGCCTGAGCGACGGTGACGAAGTCAACACGTACGCCACCGGTCCGTTTAATGCCGATTCGGACGGAGACGGGTTGAGCGATGGCGACGAGGTCAGCACACACGCCACCGATCCGCTTAAGGCCGATTCGGACGGCGACGGCCGGAGCGACAGTGATGAAATCGCCGCGGGCACCGACCCGACAGATCCCTACAGTTTCACCCGTGAAGACTACGATGACGAAGCGGCGCTGGTCTGGAGCACCTTCCTCGGCGGGAGTATGGGCGAAATCGCCAAAGAGATGGTGGTCGACTCCGAAGGAAGTGTCTACGTCGTCGGGACAACGAATTCACACGATTTTCCGACCACGCCGGGAGCGTTCCAGACGTCGTTTGTCGGTGGCCCCAACGTTATTGGACGCGCTGGCGATACGGCATACGTGTCTAAGCTGAATTCAACGGCTACCGCTCTGGCCTTTTCCACTTTCTTGGATGGCAGTGGCGACGAACTGGTGATGGGATGCTGTCTCGACAGCGCAGAGAACCTCTTTGTCGTGGGAACCACGGCTTCACCCGATTTCCCCACGACCGAGAACACGTATGACCAAACGTACAATGGGGGGCTGGATGTCTTTGTCGCCAAATTCAGTCCAATGGGAGACCTTCTCTTCTGCACGTACCTGGGTGGCAGCGGCAATGATGACGCGTCGGAGGTCGACAACGGGGGCTGCATCGCCGTTGACTCAGCCGACAACATCTATGTAACGGGCAGAACGTCGTCCGGCGATTTCCCGGTCACTTCCGGTGCATTCGATGAGACGCACAATGGCGGGAATGACGTGTTCGTGGCCAAGCTATCCCCAGACGGCGCCCAAGTCCAGTACGCGACATTTCTGGGCGGGGCGAACGAAGAACTGGGGCTCGACATCGCGGTAAACGAGTATGGAGAAGCCTGCGTCGTTGGCCAGACGAACTCTGCGGATTACCCAACAACAAGCAGCGCCTATGACCAGACTTCGGTGGGCGTGGATTCGTTTGTGACGAAACTCACAAGCGATGGGAGCGGACTGGCGTTCTCCACGTTCCTGGGCGGCGACGTAGCCGATGAAGCTCTCAAGGCGGTGGTTTTCAACGCCAACGGCGACATCTACCTCGCCGGGGCGACAAAGTCGTCCGACTATCCAACGACCCCGGGCGCTTTCAATACCGTCCATAGCGGTAACTGGGACGTGGCGTTGAGTCTCCTTTCCGGGGACGGCTCAACACTACTGGCCTCGACCCTGCTTGGCGGCAACAATGGCGATTCGGCCATTGGAGTGGCGCTGGACCGTGCCGGAAACGTCTGGATTTCCGGCGACACCAGTGCACCGCTGCCAACGACTCCGGGCGCGTTTGACCAAGATCACAACGGCAGCGGGGACTGCTTCGTTGCCGCCTTTGTCCCGGACTTGAGCCAGTTGCTGTATAGCTCCTATCTCGGCGGTATTGCCAACGATCCTGACGCCAAGCTGGCTCTGGACCAACAAGGGCATGTGTACGTCACCAGCTATACGTCGTCAGTAGACTTTCCAATCACCCCGGGCGTACTGCGGACGCAGCTTGGGCTCGGGGGAACGGAGCCTCTTGATGTCTTTGTAACGAGACTCGACCCGTTGGGCGGCATCGCTGACCGCGACCGGGACGGCATGCCGGACGTTTGGGAAGTGGAACATGGCCTGGATCCATTGCTCGACGACACGCTGTCCGACCCGGACGGCGATGACCTGGCGAACATCGAAGAGTACGGCGCCCAGACAGACCCGCAAAACGCAGACTCGGACGGCGACGGGTTCAGCGACGGCGAGGAAGTGTCGGGAGGTTCCGACCCGCTCGACGCCGAGAGCGTTCCGGCGCTCGTTGTGACCTTCCCCGACCCGAATCTCGAGGCAGCGATTCGCGAAGCCATCGGCAAGCCGACGGGTCACATCTACGACACGGACCTGGTGGGGCTTACCACGCTGAACGCGAGCGGCCGCGGAATCGTAAACCTCGAAGGACTGCAGTACTGCTTTGGCCTGACAAATCTGAACCTTTACTACAACCAGATAACTTCCATCGACCGCCTGGGAGGACTTACCAATCTGCGCTATGTAGAGCTGGGTAGGAACCAGATTGCTTCTATCGACGGGCTGGCAGGACTCACTAATCTTAGGGATCTTCACCTGTACAGTAACCAGATCACGTCCATCGACCCGTTAGCCGGACTTGGCAATCTGACTAACCTCTACCTGTACAACAATCAGATTGCATCCATCGATGCCCTCGCCGGACTGATCAATCTGAGGAGTCTGTTGCTGTATCACAACCAG
>JADLCA010000470.1 GCA_020847495.1 Candidatus Hydrogenedentota bacterium
TACGCGTGTGCAGGATGCATGTGATCAATGTCGAACGTGAATGTACGTGCCCCCGCGGACTCCAAACGGATGCCCTCGTCTGTGAGACGCATACCTGTCCCCGTTTGAAGCGCACCGATAACCGCATTGTAGCCACTTAGTTTCAACAGCGATGCCGGGGTCTTGCCGCCTGCGTCAAGCCGCACGCGCACGATACTCGACGCGGGCTGCGAGGCGGTGTACACGCGAATGCGGCTGACGTCTTCGGGCTGAGGCACGTCGATGCGGACGGCGACGCTTCGCCGAAAACGGACGTCATAGCCTTGCTCGTCGGGGAACTCTGCCGTGAGTGGTTGAAACGTAATCGCAACCATGTTGCTTCTCACGTTCTCCACATCAACCGCGGCATTCTGCCAGTCCCCATTGAAGAGGTCGTCCTGATGTATCCATCCAAAAGGCATGGGATCGCCTTGCGCCCGCTCTTCAATTTTGGTCTGCGGCCAGTAATGCCTCCGGTAGGACGCGCCCACCGAGTCCGGCGCAGCTTCGCCAAAATCGACTTCGATGCGCACGATATCGCGGGGCTCTTCGAACCACACTTCATTCGCTGGCGTGTTCGGCAGCGCAAACGGCGCGATGTCAAATGGACTGGGTTCGGCACTTGCATCCAGTTCCGCATGAATTGAGAGCACCACCAGGACACAAAACAGAGCGATCGTGCCACGACTCAGCATCTTCATGGACATTCCCCAAGTTGGTAGACTCTTTGCGGACCAAGGGAGCGCATCCTCCCAGTTCGTGAACGCGAACCCATACTACCCCCTCTACTCCGCCGCAATCGAATTCCAGACTGCCGGGAGCCGGTGCAAACGGGGACCGTGGCCTTTGCCAAGTCATACCGCAGTAGCACCGTGCTGTGCACAGCCAGGATGACAGGTTCTTGCCGCGATTTCAGTCTCAAATCCTGTCTTCAAATCGGTGGAGCAACTCTGTTCCTGTTGAGGTCCTCTGATTGCCGCCACGCTGAGCGTGGTGCCGCACCTTCAGCGCTCAAGACTGGGGGCCGGCATTACCCAGGGCGGCGCTTCGCTCTGCCCTGGGCTGATATGGCGCCGGCCCTTCGGGCCTCAACACAGAGTACCGGAGTGTCAACCGATTCTCTCTTCATCTGCGCCAATGGGCGTTATCTGCGGACTCGGCCTCTCACTCATCTCCTGTCTTCAAATCGGGGAAGTCGGTGGATGAGCATCCTCGTTTGGTTGCGGCTATGCCGTGCTGTGCTATTCTAAAGCCGTTCCGGAGGGGAAGACCGGACGGAAAGGATGGGGGAGATGCGCACGTTATCCAACGGACATGGCTGCATGCTTGGACGCCGGGGATTCATGAAGCTCACGGCCGGCGGTCTTCTAGGGGCTCTCTACGGCCCGCGCGTTTTGGCGGCGGAAGCTTCTGCCGCGCCGGCGCCCGCGCGAAGTCAAGTGGCCATTTGCCAGAGCGATAGCCGCGCAGGAAACGTCCTGGAATCCTTGAAGCGTATCGAGCCACAGATCCGCGAGATTCTGGCCAGGAAGAAGCGCATCATTATCAAGCCGAATCTTGTGAGCACGGAACAACAGCTCAGCGCGACCCACGCGGAATGTCTCGAAGGCATCCTGGATTTCTTTGCCCCGTTGACCCAGGAAGAGATCGTCGTTGCCGAGACCTCGGCCAATGGCCCTACCATCGACGGGTACAACAACTATGGCTACCCCGCGCTGGCGCAGAAGTACCGCGTTCGTTTCCTGGATATCGACGACCTGCCGTGGGAGATGGTTCACCTCATCAATGAAAGGCATCACGCGGTGCCCGTGCGGTACTCATCCTACTTGCGCGACCCGGAGGCGTTCGTCATCAGCACCGGGCCGTTGAAGACTCATGACCGCGCAGTGGTCACGCTCGGGATCAAAAACCTGACGGTGGGTGGCATCCTCAAGGACAAGGGTGCCGGTTGGGGCCAGGGCCGCAAAGGAACTAGCGACAAACCTCTCGTGCATGGCGGTCCCGAGAATCAAGGCATCCACTACAATCTGTTCCAACTGACCCAACGGTTACGGCCGCACCTCACCGTGCTGGACGGTTTCCAGGGGATGGAAGGCAACGGCCCTGTCGGCGGTACTCCTGTGGATCACCGCCTCGCCGTCGCCAGTACTGACTGGGTCGCCGCGGACAGCGTGGGCGCGCAGTTGATGGGTTTCGACGCGCACAAGGTCGGATACCTCGTCTTCTGTGCGCAGGCGGGGATGGGGCAGATCGACCTTGATGGAATGGAGATTCTGGGGCCGACGGTGTCCGAGGTCGCCCGGACTTACAAACCCCACGACGCCATCGAGCAGCAGTACAAGTGGATGTGAGGCTTGCCGGCGCGTCTATTCAGCGTGAACTGCGGCGTCCACGCCGGGCAACCCAGCACACTAGGCCGCCTACGCCCAGGAGCAGCGCGGATGCCGGCTCGGGGATCGGCGTTTCTTCGCTGTAAATGCGGATGTTGTCGATCCACACCGTGCTGTCGCCGCCGATGCGATTCACGCCATTCAGGTCGAATGCAGGGATAATCCAGCTATACGCCGTCGTAAAGGAGACCGTGTAGTGCCGCCAGTCTCCACCTATCGAGCTGGCCGTAACGGTTCCCCCGAAGAAATTCTCTGAAGTGGCCGTCAATCCCTGAAGCGAAAGCATGTCGTCGGGCGTATCGCCCAAAACGAAGGATCCCCCCGAATTCGAGAACGCGAGCCACGCGAAGTGCTCGTCCAACGCGGATTCATAGAGTTGGTTGCCCGAAAGTTCGCTCAGGAAGTCGTATTCAAGCGTGAAGGTGCCCGGTCCCAGGTTCAGGGCCTGATAGAAGGCGCTATACGTGTTGGGGTCGTTCCCGGGAGTGCCTGTGGGTCCATCAAACAGAGATGCGCTCAGACCATCCGCCGGTGAGGCCGCAGACGCTATGACATCACCGACAATGGTCCAGCTTCCCATTCCGCTGTTGAAGTTCTCCGTATAGGATACGGCCCACGCCGGGCAGGCTGCCATCACCAGTACGCCCGCAATCATCAAGCACCGCCGGAAGATTCCCTTTGCCATAGTCCCGCACCTTTCGCGAAGTATTCACCCTAGAACTACGGTTGAATGTCTGCATTTAGCAATCGTGGATGTAGAGCGGCCAACCCTGAGCACCCCGCCCGTTTTGTCACGAGAGTGTAGCATGTCCCGCCCAAAAGCGCCACCGCTGATTCCTGGACAGTACGAATTGACGACCTACCAGATGGTATGAAAGGCATCGAAGAGTTGAGTCAGCGAATCGGGCCGTAACGGAGTCCCCACTGCAATGGCGAGTCCTTTGGGACTCAGTATGTTACAGAGTTCAAGCACCTCATTCGCTGGGCAGAAGATGTATAGAGAGCGCCCTTTCTCCTGGATCTTCTTCAACATTGGAATCCAGGCAAGTGCCGAAGGCGTACCTTCGCCGGGCGTGAACTGGATCGCCTGTATCGATGAAACCTCCAGAAGCGCATCGATATGGCGCGCGGCTCCGGGTCCATCCAGATGGAACACCGCGCGGTCCACGGTCGCGGCCTGCCGCGCGATATCGGGAAGACAGACCGAGTCAAACTGCTCCGGGCCAATCATGAAATTAAAGTCGCACGCGGGGATGTGGTACGGCTTGTTCGACCAGATGCCCAGCCAGTGAATGAGCCCCGCGCCGTGCGGAAGACAATCGCGGTACAAACAGGTGAATGCGTTCCACCATGCCGGGTATATGGCGTCAGCCGTCTCGCGCACCCTGTCGGGATCCACCATGACATCCATGCAAAGCTGCTGCGAGCCCCGGAGATTCAACAGCACGTCCGCCGACGCTCCAAGGTCTGGCGAGCAGACGAGGTAGCGGCCCGCGGCGTTTCGCGCGACCATGGCCGTCAGTTCTCGGAGGAGGCGCCACCAGGGATTGGATTCTTCGAGCCGCCAGTCCGGCGCGTTGGACCATTCGTCATCGATAAACGCATGCGTCCATCCCGTGTCGGCGCCGAACTGAAGATGACCACCAAGCATGCCGCCCAGCAAGACGGGTCCGAAATCGGTGCGAATATGCGGCAGCGCGTCCCCCGCATGGAATGTCTGCCGCAGATCGTTCAACTTCGCTTCGAACCACACGGGCGGGTTTGTCAAGAGGTCGAGCCGTCTCGTGATCGGTCGAGCGGGATTTGTGTTGGCGGTTCCGAGGAAGATCGGGCGATCCACCACATCGTGGCTCCACCATGCCTCGAACCGCCGCGCGATTGCGGGGAAGTCTTCACAAAACTCAAGCGGGCTTTCCGCGACGGCCTCAAGCTGTCGAGTCCATTGCGTCAGTTCCGGAATCGGTGTAACGGGCAGATGTTGGATGTGCGGCATAGCTTAGCGCCCCCCTGAACGCGCCGCCGGCTCCGGTTCAGGCCGGGTGGACGGCCCGTTGTTCCGCGCCGGCTCGTGTGCGGTTTATCAAGGCACACTATACCCTATCCGCGGCGCAGCGTGAAAAAGGGCGCGGAGGAGCGATTGACAGTCCGGCCCGGACATCCCATGGGAATGATACGAAAGGCGGCTCAAAATGCAAGCAATCCCGGATTGTCTTCCGCGACGCACGCCCGGCCCTCGATCTCCACCAACCAGCCAGGGCGGCACACAGGGGCGTGCAGCACGGCGAGCGGCACGTTGCCGCACTTCGCTCTAAGCTTACGCGTTACCATCGCAAGATCCGCCGGATCGCGCGCATAGGCGATGAGAATGGCCAGGTCGGCAAGCGCGGCGCCCGCCTGTTCGAGCAGGGCCCGTACGTTCTCTACCGCGCGATCCAATTGGCGTTCCGCATCGCCGGGATGGAGAACCCGGCCCTCGGGATCGATGCTCGCCGTGCCTGAAATGAACACATGCTTGCGATCCCTGTAGGCCACGGATGTGGCCCGCTCAAATGTCACTCCGTACAGGTGCGTGGGTCCAAGATGGCCGGGAGCTTTCAGATAGGTGATCTGCTCTTCCCGTATCCCGCCAATGGCATACGCGTCCATGGCGATCAAGGCCCTGCTGTCCGCCAGCGTTCCTTCGATTCCGGTGCTCGCCACGAAATGCGTTTCCGGCGTGAGTCCGTGCAACGCAAAGAACTCCCTGCGTGCCGCGACCAATCCCTGATAGTTGATGTCCACGTTCTGCACGAAGAGCCAGGTGCGGATCAGGTTGCGCTCCAGCGACATTCCCTGGGCGCGCAGGAATCGCTCATACTCGCTCAAGATTCCCGTCGTCTGATCGAAGGAGGTTTCGGACTCCACACAACTTGAACCCGCGCTCCAGTAGTGTGAAAGCTCTCCTCGCAAGAGTCGTAATGAGCTTCCATTGATAATCCGCGCCAAAGGTCCATTGCGGTCGCGCAGGTGGTGCGCCCACACCGCCACTCTCGCCGGAGCCTCCGGCGCCTGGCAAATCCAGGACTCCGCGCATGGTTCGCGAAGCGCGCGCGACACCGCAAGCGGCCAGCCATGCCGGGCAGGCGTTTGGTTCTTCAAGTCACTGCAGAAATAGCGTCGGAACAGCGCGGTCTGCGGGTCCAGCCCCAATGCTTCGATTGCATCTTGGTAGGCGCGCGAGATCCACTCGATCTGCGTCGCGAAGCTCGCGTATTCCGTGGGCCGCAACATCAAATCGAATTCATCGATGCCCGGTCCGCCCGCAACATGAGCCACATTCACCACCACCGGGACGCTGGTGTGTTCGTGGCTCGTGACACGCAATGCAGGCGTGTGAAGTCCCGTGTCCCTCTGGCTGGATCGGTGTCGTGTGAGGATAGGCATGACTACTGTTGCACAATCTCAATAGGGATGGCCGGCAAATAACCCAAAGAAGGTCTCCGTTTCGCGGAGGGTCCCTTACCCCCCTTCGATTCGGCTGGCGGCGCGCCAAATGCCTCCACAATCAGGTTGTCGGCAAGCCCCACCTTCGCCGCCGAGGCATCCGCCCTTACGCTGAATGCCAGTCCCCCCTGCGTGGGGGCCACGGCGTCCAGCGACACGCCCGCGGGGGGATCGCGCAGTTCAAGCTGCACGCCAGCGAGAAGCGGGCTCTTGGGCGTCAGAACCTGGATTTCCGCGGAACCGCCAGGCGCAATGCGGACGGTTTCTCCAGATACCAGTCGAACGGGCGGTACCCGGTACTTGCTCTTTTCCGCACTGGCCAGAAGTTGCTGAGAAGGCGTCAAGTGGCGGTAGAGGAATGCCTGCATCATATCTTCGGCGGGCAGTACGGGGCGTACCACCGTTTGCCCGCCGATCGACGCCACCCCTTCCAGGTGCAATTCCAGCGGCTGGATTGCCGCATCACTTGGTACCGTCAATGTCATACGAATCTGCTCACAGCCCGACGGAATCCGTCCTCCGTCCAGCGTGAGTCCTGCCAGCGTATCCTTCACGCGCACGTCGATTGCGCCTTCAAAGCCATCTTTGCGCAGTGCGTAGACGCAGATTGGCGTGGCGCGGCCCGGACGCAGGTTGATGCTGGACGGAGTGACCCGCAGCGCGAAGTCCGGCTGGGGAGAACCGATCCGTAGCCGGTAGGCGTAGCCGTTCCCGCCGTGCCCCTGTGAATCGGCAATATGCAGCTGGTACGTCCCGTCGCCCGGCAAGGTTGCCCGGAGGTACGAATCGGCGTGGTGCGTGAGCATGCCCGATTCTCGGTCTTCGTGGTCGTCATTCCATTCAAGTACCTTGCCGGATGTGTCGGTCAGCCGCAGCAGCGAGTCCAAAGGCGAAGACAGCCTGCGCGCCATGGCCTCGGCAACAAGCTCGTCGCCGGCTTTGCCCTCGAACTGGAACACGTCCACGTCACCCGGGCGGACGATGCGCCCATTCACGATACACGGGAGCGCAACGGGCTGGGCACTCCGCGCTTCGCTGTTTGGCTCGCTTTCAGCGCATTCCGGCAGGGCGCCAACAGCATAGGGGATTGCATTCGAGCAGGCGGATTCGGTCGTGAGGGCCGTTTCCCTGATGCTCGCGCCTTCGGGCCGGGTATCCAGCGTAATGCGCGGAACGGGCAGGTTCCATCCGTCGATCGACGCGGTGGTCTCAACGTTGCCCGGACCGCCCAGCGGGAAGATACGGGTTACAAAGGGTTGCTCCCCGATTGCGATCCGGTACACGAAATCCTCACGGCCGCGGAAGACGGCGTCATGGATTTCCAGCGTGTAGTCGCCGGTCTTCGGAACTTCCAAGTGCAACACTGGATCGGGATTGAATTGGTAGTCGTCCGCAGCGGCAATCTCTTTTCCGGCGGAATCGTAGAGCGTGATGGTTGACTGGAACCATCCCGGTACGGCGTCCGCCAAATACGGAATCAAGTGACGCGCCTGCACCTGAATGACGAGATGCTGCCCCTGGGTCGCGCGAAACCGGAACCGGTCGACATCTCCGGGCTTGATCTGTCCGTTCAACAGGACGGGCAATTCGATCGGGGCCTCCGGCAAGGGCAGCGCCTTTGCGTAAGGGTCATTCGGTTCCTCTTCGCTCAACTCCGGAAACATCCCCACCTGGAAGCGCAGCGGGTTGGAAAGCCCTGCCGGCGTCTTGAGCCTGAGTTCTCGATCGCCCGGAAGGGCTCCGGCATCAACCGTGACTTCAATCACGACCGACTCCGCAATCTGCATGTTCATTTGCTTTTTTCTATAGTTGGCGATCTCATTGGTCAGATTCTGCAATTCATTGAGACTCATGTTCTCAATATCGCGCAGCATCGGATGATTTGGGAGTTCCACTTTCTTCGATTCTCCCGCTGCAACGGGTGCTGCTTCGGTGCGCGCGGGGGGAGTTCCAACTCCCGCGGACTTGAGTTCGGCCAGGCGCGCATCCCGAGCAACCTTCATGCGCCGCGCAAGCTCGTCGCGCTGGTCCTTGTCCAAAGGGCGCAACGGCGGAACGAATTCCACCACCGATGCATGTACGCCTTCTCCGGACACGTAAACGGCGTTGCAGCCGCGCAGGGATTGTCCTCCAACCCATACCTGAGAGACTGTACCTTTGCATCCTCCGGCAGGATAGACGTAACCGATATGCGGCTCCTTCGGTCCGGATTGTCCCCATGCGATTGCGGACACGGCCGCGATCAATGCAACAGCGAGGCACTTGCCTCCACATGAAGCCAGACGCGCTGCTGGCGCGCACCGGCGCTGCGCAACTTCTACCCCCATCATTACATGATCTCCGTGAGAAGGCCCGCGCCCTTGTCTGAGCCCTGTGCGTGCGGCAACACGCAGACATCAAGCCCTGCGGCGTTGGGCAGTCTTCCCTCAGGGTCGATGCCGAGCAGGGTGTACATGCTGCCAATGAGGGTGCGCGGATGGACTGGGCGTTCCGCAACTTCCGAGCCCGTGGCGTCGGATGCCCCCACGACATGGCCGCCCTTGAAACCCCCGCCCGCCACCACCGACGAGAAACACGCGCCGAAGTGGCCCCGGCCGCCGTTCCACGGAGCTTCCCACTGCACCTTCGGGGTGCGCCCGAACTCGCCTCCCCACCAGACAATCGTGCTTTCCAGCAGTCCGCGGCTGGAAAGGTCCTGCAAAAGCGTGGCCATGGCGCGGTCCATCTCGGGCAGTTTTCGCTGCATGGTCTCGAAATGCTGCTTGTGGGTGTCCCAACCCTTGTAATTGATCGTGACGAAAGGCACGCCTTGCTCCACCAGCCGCCGTGCCACAAGACAGCATTGGCCGAACGTGTTCTTGCCATATTGCTCGCGCACGGCATCGGTCTCTTGCGTCAGGTCAAACAGCTTGCGCGCATCGCCGAACATCATGCTGTAGGCATTCTCTTCCGTCTGGTCCATCTCCTGGAAACGCGTATTGGATGGCATGGCCTTGCCGAGCGTGTCCAACGAGTGCAACAGGTCGCGCCGGCCCTGCTGGCGTTCATCGGAGA
>JADLCA010000471.1 GCA_020847495.1 Candidatus Hydrogenedentota bacterium
GCCCGCGTGTTGGAGGACGAGTTCGTACGCCTCCTCCGCGGTCTGCGTGCGGACGGGGGCGACGACGTAGGGTTCCATGACGCGCAGCGTTTGTTCGGTCGCTTCGCCATCTTCGGCGAAGTCGATGCCGCCAGCCCAGTTGTTGGCGGTGATCTCAGGAAAGCCGAACACATAGTTGCCGTCGGTGTACATTTTGCCGCGCGGGTCTTTCTGCAGGAAGATGCGATCGCACACGTTGTCCGAGGTGGCGGGTCCCGACTTGTAGTAGTTGTTGATCCAGTTGCGCGGCCAGAGTTCACCTCCGTAGGCGCTGTTGAATCCCCAGTTGTAGACGACGTTGTTGCGGTAGTCCAGGAGTCCGGACTCCTCGTTGCCGGAGGCACGCGGGTTGCGGCTGGAATGATGCGCGAGGATGTTGTGGTGGAACGAGCCGCCGGGTCCGCCCCAGAGTCCGCCGTAGCCGTGCGAGCCTTTCTTGTGGATTGACTTGGTAAGACTCTCGGTGACCATACACCATTGCACAGTCAGGTTCGAGGCCTTGTTGATTGATAGCGTCTCGTCTACGCCCCAACTGACGGAACAGTGATCGACGATGATGTGATCGCCCTCGCCACCGAAGGCGTCCTGCTCTTTGCCGGCCTCGTCGCCGGGGCGCACGCGGAGATAGCGGACTATCATGTGATCCGTTTCGAACTCGAACTGGTAGTTCTTGATGCAGATGCCGTCGCCGGGGGCGGTTTGTCCCGCGATGGTGATGTAGGGGTTTTCGATCTCCAGTTCCGATTCGAGGGGGATGGTGCCGGAGACGCGAAAGACAACGGTGCGCGGTCCTTCGGCCTCGCAGGCTTCACGGAAACTGCCGGGACCGCTGTCGTTCAGGTTGATGACTTCGTACACCTTTCCCCTGCGCCCTCCGATGGCGTATTTACCAAAACCTTCGGCGCCGGGAAACGCGGGGGCGCGTTTGGGCCGGAAATTCTTGAGGATGACGTTGGGCGGAGATGCGACGTATTCGGTATCGCACTGCCAGCCTTGGGGAAGGCGGACTGCCACGAAGCGGCCTTCGATGGATTGGGTGTCGGCATCGAAGAGGGAGATGACGGAATTCTCGTGAGGTTGAATGCGCCCAGCGAAGGTCACATTCAGGGTGCCGTCGAGGCGGAACTGAGATCCGGTGAAGGGTGTTGCTTCGGCGCCTTCTGTGATGGTGATGGACGTGGAGGGGCCGAGCACTTGGACCTCGTCGGCCTGCGCTGTCACGAAGACGAGTAAGCACAATGAGGCGGCAAAGAGCCGGAGCGCACGATGAACAAAGAGCATCCTTATTCTCCCACTGTCAACAGCACAGAGAAACGAGTCGTATTACCAGATCGCGTTCATAGGCCAGGATTCGGCGCGGACGAAGGTGGTGGCGCCGCCTTCGCTGAAGAGTTCGACGCGCCGGGCGTCAACGGGGGCATCAATGACGCGCGACACGCAGACGCGGCCGCCGTCCGCATAGACTTCCATAACGGACTTGTCGAGGTAGACGATAAGGTCGATGGCACGCTTGCCCAAGGGTTCGGGCAAGGATGCCTTCGTGCCGGCAACGTCGATGGCGTCGTTTGTCAGGCGAATCGAAGCGCCACCGGTGCCATCAGAGGAACGGCGGACATGAAGTCCCGCGGCGGCGGCGCCGTTCATGGCGAGAGTCACGCGCAGTTCCAGCATGTCGCCTTCGGCAAGGAGCTGGCTTGCGTTGGCAATTTGGAGGTTCTCGAGTCTGGAACCCTTCCCGCGCAGCACGGTGAGTTCTGGCGCGGGCGTCTGGATGAGCATGCCGCTGTCCACGCTGAGAACCCGCGGTAAGCTGAGGCAACCGTTCCATCCCTTCTCCGGTGGGAAACCATTCAACCAGCCCCAGAGAATGTGTCGGCCCGACTCGTCGTACAGGCCGTTGGGCGCGTAATAAGTGCCATGGTCGACGATGCCGCGTGTGTCCCAGGTAAAGGTAGACTTCTCCGGGTCAAAGGTCCCCATGAAGTACTGGACGGGGCCGTGGGGTGAGATGATCAGGACCCACTTGTCCCCCACTCGCACGAAATTGGGGCACTCGATATTCTTGATGGCAGCATCGGGATGCTGGAAGAGGGTGCTCACGAAAGTCCATTGCGTGAGTTCGGCGTCTTCCGCCCTGTAAAGGCTGACGGCGGCCTGGCCTCCCTCGCTCTTGTTGAGGTTGCCCCCGCACACGAGCCAGGTCTTTCCTCCGGCCTGAAACGCGTAGGGGTCGCGCCACTCATAGACCTTGTGAGGGTGGAGCGCCTCGGTGAGGATGGGGTTCTTGGGGTGCTTCTGCCAGGTGAGCAGGTCGCCGTCTAGGGGTAGGGCAGCCCATTGCTCGGGCAGGCGGTCGCCGATGCTGGTGTAGAAGATGATGGGCTTGCCGTCGGGCAGGCGCGTTGCACAGCCTGAAAAGCAGTGGTTTTCGCCGAGTTCCTTCGAGGGCCAGAGCGCGATCGGCAGGTGTTCCCAGTGGGCGAGGTCTTTGCTGCGGGCGTGGCCCCAATGCATGTGCTCCCAAGAGTCCGCGTAGGGGTTGTGCTGGTAGAACATGTGATAGTAGCCGTTGTGGAAGATGGGGCCGTTGGGATCGTTCATCCATTGCGCGGGGGGATGGAAGTGGTACATCGGGCGCGCCGGATCGCTCTCGGCCTTGGGTGTGGCGTCTCGCACAGCCTGCATGGCCTGTTCGATGGCGGGATTGGCGCTTGGCGTTTGGGCAGCGCCCATAGCGGTCAGCGCTGTGACCGTCCCACAGAAACACACGAATACGTGAAAGCTCTTCATCATGCACTCCCCCATCATTGCGATCGGCAGCATGGTAACGGGAACGCGCAGGGCAATCCAATCCGCGAGTAGGGGCTTGGTTTGCTGCCGGGGGTTGGACTGGTCAAGTGGTGAAGAGGGCGGGAACAAATCCCACCCTACGGAAGAGGCGGCAACGAATCCCGCCCTATCACTACCAGGAGCGCCGGCATCCCTGCCGGCTCTTGGGGCTGGACAGAGATGCTCCTCACCGCGTGAAGAGGGCGGGAACAAATCCCGCCCTACGGCGGAGGCGGGCTTGTTTAGCGGTTGCCGGTGTGGGGAGGCTTTTGATTCGGAATGAGAAGGACGTGGAGGAACGTTATACTAAAAGTGCTGCAAGCTGGTTTAAGGGTCAGAACCGCGTTTTGAACCGAGACGGAGGACCGGGTAATGAAGAGACGTTTTCAATGGAGCCTGGCAGGGTTGCTTCTCGTTGCTGGGGCGTATGCCGGCGCGCAGGAGGCGGCTGAAGCGGTGGCCAAGGCAGGGAGTCTGCCAGCAGGTGTGTCGTGTGTGAAGGCCAATCCGGATGGTACTTTCAAGTCATTGGTGGTGAAGGCGACTGTCGACGCGGATGTAGGTGGCGGTAAGGGTAGGGCCGCAAAAGAGGCACGCAATGACGCACGGGACAAGTGCATGTCGCACTTGGCAGACTGGATAAAGCAGAACTGTGAAGTCCTCGTTTCCCCCGAGGGCTATCCAACACTGGTTACCAAGGGTGAAGCCGTGAAGGATGCCGCAGGCGCGGCGGTGCAGTTGAAGAAAGCAGCTGGCAAGGAGTTTACCGCGCCTCCGGGTGCGCCTGAGCGGGTGGCGTCGCTGGTCTCCCGGCAGCTCGTGGTGCTGCATTCGGAGCGTGCGGAAGCTTCCGGGCAGCAGACCTATGTCATGGGTTTGTCGCAGGCGCAATTGGATTCGCCGGGTATACTAAAGAATACATCTGAAAATGATGGAGAGCGCCAAGATCGACGGAACCGTTTGAGTTCGGATGGGCCGCCGCGATCGCTTGAGGAAGATGCGAACCGGAATCCTGCTGCGGTGAGTGGAGCGAAGCAGGCTTCGCAGCCAGCCGTGGTCAAGGGGTCTAAGAATCTGGCTGACTCTCTATAGGTTGAGTCAGTAGTCGGCGAGAGGCGCAGGGCCTCTTCCGCAAGGAGATGAACAGTGTGCCTGCGGTGTAAAGCCGCGGGCACACTGTTTTGGGGGGCAACAGTCCGGGTGAGCGGTCAGGTCGCCCCGGTGTTTTGATAGCAGAGATCAGGTTGAGAAGTGAAGAGATGGGAGTCATGAGAGGTATGGGAATAATGGGAGACAGAACATAGGCGAATGGGCGGCGGAAGACCTGAGAAGTTGATGTAATTGTTTCAATCGAAACAGATGCGTTTCTAAAACGTATCAGCCCTCTGTTCGATTGTATCTATTGCTGAATCAATCCAAGTCTTTACAGTTGAAACAGTTTCGGCCATTGGAAGGGTACCGGACTCGCCCGTGTCGCGCCGTTTCCATTCGATATTGCCTTCAGCGAGGTTTCGCTCGCTGACAATCAGGCGGATGGGGATACCGAGGAGGTCGGCATCGGCGAATTGACTGCCGGGGCGGGCGTCACGGTCGTCGAAGAGGACCTCTATACCGGCGGACTGAAGTTCAGAGTATAGTCTTTCTGACGTATCCTTGACGCCGGGCGCGCTCATCTTGATAGCGTTCAGATGGACCTGCCAGGGTGCCACCGAGAGTGGCCAGATGGGGCCGAACTTGTCACGATGGACCTCCATGATGGAACTCATGAGACGTCCGATGCCGATCCCATAACAACCCATGATGGGGACGCAGGACTTGCCGTTCTCATCGTTGTAGGTCATGCCCATGGAGGCGGAGTACTTGGTGCCAAGCTGGAAGATATTGCCGACTTCGATACCGCGCTGTAGTGTAATTTTTCCATTACCATCCAAGGTACTGTCACCATCCTTAAGCGCACAGATATCGACTGTCTTGACACCGGGAAGGTCCCGGTCCAAATTGAAATTCTTGAAGTGGTAGTCCGGTTCGTTGGCACCTGTCACGAGGTTGTTGGATGAAGCTATGGTGTGGTCGACGACAACACACCAGTGGGCGAGGTCGAGACCCATGGGCGAGGCGTAGCCTGGCTCGCAACCGGCCGCGCGGATGCGAGCATCGGCTGCGGGGACGGGGAGCGCCTGGATGATCTTAGAAAGTTTGGACTCGTTGACGTCGCGGTCGCCGCGGATGATGGCGATGACGGGACGGCCTTCGGAATCGGAGTCGTAGAAGACGGCCTTGGCGGTCTGACAGGTTTCGACGCCGAGGAAAGCGGCGACCTCTTCGATGGTCTTCTTGCCGGGGGTGTGGACCTTTTCGAGGGGCTTGGGGGGTTCGGGAAATCCAGCGATGCGGCCTTCGGCGACCTCGAGGTTGGCATAGTAGCCGCACTCGGGGCAGGTCGCGATGGTGTCCTCCCCCACTTCGGTAAGCAGGATAAATTCGTGAGCGACCTTGCCGCCCATCATGCCGGTGTCCGAGGCGACGGCGACGACCTGGGGCAGGCCCGCGCGCGCGAAGATGCGATGGTAGGCCTTGTAGCACTGGGCGTAGTATTGCTCAAGGTCTTCCTGCGTGGTGTGGTAGGAGTAGGCGTCCTTCATGGTGAATTCGCGGACGCGGA
>JADLCA010000472.1 GCA_020847495.1 Candidatus Hydrogenedentota bacterium
AGGTTTGCCCACGCTCGAACAGGCCATCCACGATGGCCTGTTCGCCCCGGGCACGGGACGCTACCTTGCGGCGTTCGACCCGAAGCGCATCTCAAAAGAGCGCGCCGCGGAGGCCAAAGCCCGCACCGAATACGCCATCAATGCGATGCAATCAAGAGCGCGGGGTGAAGTTCCGCCCGCCTTTGTGTCGCCCACGCTCCGGCCGAGTGATGCGGAGGTCGCCTCGCGGCGCGCACAAGCCTTCGGCAAGAACACCCGCCTGAAATTTGAGCGCGTCTACGCGGCCGCACAGAAAGCCATTGAAGCGAGCGACGTGAAGACTGCTCTCATCAAATGTAAAGCCGCCTTAGAACTCCTGCGGGAAGAGAACATCTACGGCGCACAGCAAGTGCAGCTCGAAGACGCCCTGCGAAACGAGATCGACCGCCTGCAATCCGAGCCGCCAACCGCGGATCAATCCGAATAGGCGAAAGGACAGGCTAGGGCGCCTGTCGGTCGAATCAAATCGGACGCATCCGACGGATCGGACTGATCAGTCCGGGGGGTAAGCTGGGCCCTCGCCCATCCTCCCATTCGGGGCCCAAGAGACTCACAAGTCCTGTGCACGAGGTGTAACGCACTGGGAGCGCCAGAGTCTCTGCTGAATTCCTGAAGAGCCGACAGGGATGCCGGCGCTCGTGGTTCCGCTCCCGGTCAGGCATTTCTTGGAGTGCGGAGGCTTGCCTCTGCTTTGGCGTAGCTGGCTTGCCTGCGGTTTGCCGCCGAGCGGCAGGTGTGTGGCGTGTGCATAGTGGAAGCGCAGGGGTTGTGCCTGAGCAAATCTTGCGCGGACACTGATTTCCGCTTGCGCATGCTTTGCTCGTAGAGCGTGACTACGTCCGCATGTTCCTCCCTATTTCGGCGGGCCTCACTGAATATCCTCCTCCTAAAGCCTTTCCGCACCGCATTTTGGGACGTGGAGAGGCGGCACAGCGGGTCCGGGCATACCGATTGCTCATCCCCCAATTGGCACCGTTGGCGCAGCCGCAGAAGACGGGCGGGCGCAGACGACGGGAGGACGGTAGCATGTACAGAGCAATCCTGAGCACGGTGATGTTGAGCGGGGCGGCGTGTTTGTTTGCCGTTGGAATTCTGGGGCTGCGCGATGACAACTCCCCCGCACACCCGATCCGCGTTCGATTGGACGGCAGCGGGGAGCGGCAGGTGATCCGGACAGAGAACTTGGCCACATTTCCGAAACCATCCAGTGTTCCATTCGACACGCGAGACACGAACGGTGATGGCAAAGTGCGTCTCGAAGAGGCTCAGGCGCTTGAACCCAGCTTGACGTTGCAGGAGTTCATGGACCGCGACATCACTGGCGATGGCGCGTTGACGCCCGGAGACTTTCCATCGGCCGGACACGCGGCTTCGAGTGGCCCCGGTTCCAAGTCCATCCCTTCCGTAGAGGGCTGAGTCCTTCCTACCCTGTCACCTCGGCCCCCTCACGAGCCGGGGAAGGTCCTTCCGAGCAGAGGGCCTTCCCCGGCGGCCCCATACGGGCGGGTAGAACGGCGGGAGGATGTCTGGGGCGTCTGATGCCCTATTCGTGATAGATTGAGGCAGGGTGATGGGAGGGGCTCTCCCGGCTGTCCCCAAACGGGCTTGCCGGGCCAGCGCAAAATAATGACCAAACGGCACACAGTAGGATACATCGTCCTGACGGCAACCTGGCTTTTGGTCGTCGCGTGGCAGTTGCTCGAACATGATCGCGTGTACAGGATGGCGCGCACGGCGCTCGTGAACCGCGCCAACGACTTCTCGATCGCGCTGGGCGTGGTCCTGCGCGCGCAAGGCCGCTTCGGCCTGATCCCCGAAGAGCATATCAAGGCCGCGCTCGATGAACTCGCCAAGACCACGGAGACCGAATCCGTGGTCTTGCTCAATGCTGCGGGAGAGGTGACCGCTTCGGCAGGCGAACCAGCCCCGAAAGAAGTCCTGCCGCTTCTGACCACGCGCGAACATTGGGAAGAGAACACAGCAACTTTTGTCAATCTCGTCGCCTTGGGACCTGGCGCCGAAGGACCCGGACCCGAGGGCCAGCCCGTCATTGTCTCCATGCAGGAAGGGAAATCGCGTGACCGGAACTGGCCAGAACCCGGCCCTCCCAAACCTCCGCCGCCGGGGGTTCCCGATTTTCTTTGGGAGAACTTCTCTGATGCGGAAACGCGGAGCGTGCTCGACCCGATGATGAACGGTCAGCCATTGACGGAAGACCAGGTGAAGCAGATCCTCGCCCTCCCCATCATGAGCGAGTTGGACACGGAACGCCGCGAAACCGTTCGCAGGACCCTCGTGGGGCGTCCCCTTGAACAGGAGACGCTCTTCGACGCGCTTTTCCTCGCCCGCGACCGGCGCCCACACGACCATCCACCCAAGCGTCCGCCCTGGATGGACGAACAGAGCTTTGAGCAGATCGTGAGAGAGCGCGGCGTTCATTGGTTTCTCGTGACCATGTCCACTGCCTCCGTAAAAGCGGAAATGAGCCGGGACCGCACGGTACGCGGGTCGTTCGTGCTTGCTTCGCTGTTGGCATGCCTCGCGCTGGCTGTCGCATGGCGGGCGGTGGACCGCTCCGCGAATCTGCGCGTGCGCCTCGTTCGCGAGGAAGAATTGACGACTCACCTGCGCGAGTTGAACATGGCCGCGGCGGGCCTCGTGCATGAAACGAAGAATCCCTTGAATCTCATTCGCGGAATGGCGCAGATGATTGGCCGCGGGAGCGAGCCATCCGCATCTACCAGAGATACGGCTCTCAAGATCACGGAAGAAGTCGATCGCGTCACCGGGCGCATCAACCAATTCCTGGATTACTCCCGCCCGGTCGAGCCTCGAAAAGACGCTGTCGATTTCCTCGACCTGGCGAACCGGGTCTTTGACATATTGGCAAGCGACCGCGAGGACAAGGCGGTCAAGTTCCAAGCGACAGGCCCCCGGCTGATCCTCGAAGCCGACCGGGAAATGTTGCGCCAGGTGCTCTTCAACTTGCTCATCAATGCCGTCGAAGCCGTGCCCGCCGAGGGCTCCATCGAAGTACACCTGATCAAGGCAGGGCCCGGACGCGCCGCGTTTGAGGTGCGCGATAACGGGCCGGGGGTTCCGCCAGGAATCGAGAGCGAGGTGTTTCGCCCCTACTTCACCACCTCGAAGAACGGCACGGGACTGGGTCTGGCCATCGTGCGGCAGATTGCGTTGGCACACCAATGGGATATCGAATACGTGCGGGAGGCAAGCACGGGCGCGATCTTTCGCGTTGGCGGCATCGCGTTGGCGCACGAAACG
>JADLCA010000473.1 GCA_020847495.1 Candidatus Hydrogenedentota bacterium
CTGTATGCTATAGTCTTGCGCGGGGGAGTGCGACACGCATTCCAGGACGCATAATCGAGGTGTTTCGTCATGATGAATTCCACGTTTGCCGTCTCGCTGATATCCGGCGGGCTGCTCGTTTGTCTATCTTCCAGCGCGGCTGCGCAGGGCGACCTGACCGCAAAATGGATCTGGCGCAAGCAGGATTCCTACACGCTGTACAATGACACCATCGTCGCGCGGAAGCTGGTGCAATTGCCCGCCGCCGCATCCGCGCAGATGATTATCACCGCGGACACGCGATACCGCCTCTTTATCAACGGCACCTGGGTGAACGATGGCCCATGCCGCAGTTGGCCGGATCATTACCAATATGATGTCATCGATGTGACGCCGTATTTGAAGGCCGGTGACAACGAGATCCGCGTCATCGCGAAATACTTCGGAACCGGCACCTTCCACCAGATTCCGCAGGAAGCGGGTCTGCTCGCGCAATTGGATGTGAAGACGGCCGACGGCAAGACCGTTCGCCTCGCCAGTGACGAGACCTGGGAAGTGGCCCCCGTCGAGGCCTGGATACAAAACACGGTCAAGCGCTGCATCCAGATGGGTCCTTTCGAGATCTACGATGCGCGTCTGGAGACGGATGGCGGCTTCGCGCCCGCCGCGGTCCGGTATGACGCGAACGCCGGACCGTGGAAGAACCTGATGCCGCGCGACACCGCGCTCCTCACGCGCACTCCCTTTGCGCTGCGCGCGTTCCGCGACGCCAATACCGTCAACAAGGAATGGCGCTGCTACGCCTTCCCCACGGCGCGACTGCTGTACCCGGGCCTGATCGAGGCCAACGGCAAGGTGTCCATGGGCAGCGCACAGGCGACGATCGTTGATGTCCCCAGCGACACGACGCTGCACATTGATGCGCCCGGTAACACGGTAACGGTCAACGGTGATCGCGGAAAGGATGGCGCCTTCGCCCTGCACGCGGGCGAGAACTTCTTGCTCATGACCGTGACGAGCTACTTCGGCCACTGGCAAAAGGAAACTGAATTGCGCTTCCGCGAAACGTCCGGCTACACCCTGCGCAATCCGTTGGATAAACAGACGGAGAACCCCTGGTGCTGGACGCCGATTGCCGATGCCAAATACGTGAACAGCGACTACGAGTACGCGCTGCTCAGCAATGATGAGCGCAAAGCAGTTGAGGCGAAGATAGAAGGCGCGCTCGACAAGACCATTGCGGAAGCCGTCAGTGCCGAGTCCTTCCGCGCCACATTTGGGGACCAGATTGCCACGCTCTCCTCCAAGACAGACTTGATGCAGGACATCGATTATCAATTCAGCGAGCGGCAAGTCGTGGCCGCGGCCAAGGACCTTGTGAAGGAACCGGATGCGCTGTTGAGTGATGACGCGCGCGCGACCGTCGTGCATCCCTCGCCGCAAGGGGATATCGAGCTGGTGTACGACCTCGGAGAGCAAAATGTAGGCTACTACACCTTTGAAGTCGAGGCCGAAGCGGGTCTCGCGATCGACGTCGCTGCCGTCGAGTACATCGCCCCGGATGGACGCGTGCAGCATACCGGCGAGTACCGCAACAGCATGCGCTACATCTGCAAGGAGGGGAAGAACACCTTCACCTCGCTGGATCGCCGCTCCGGGCGTTTCATCTTCATCACCTTGCGCAATCAGACCAAACCGGCTTCCATCCGCTACTTCGGACTGATTGAGTCCACGTATCCCATCAATCCCATCGGCAGCTTCGCGTGCAGCGAGCAGGATCTGGATCGCATCTGGGAGATTTCCGCGCGCACCCTGAAACTCTGCATGGAAGACACCTTCACGGATTGCCCACTTTATGAACAGACCCACTGGGTAGGCGATGCGCGCAATGAAGCGCTTCTGGCGCTAAACACGTTCGGCGCGACCGACATCACGAAACGCTGCCTGCGCTTGACGGGCGAGTCCGTCGGCAAGTATCCCTTTGCACTGTGCCAGACGCCATCCACATGGGAGATCCTGATTCCTTCGTTCAGTTGCTTGTGGGGTATCAGTGTCTGGGAGTACTACGAGTACTCCGGCGATGAAGCTTTCGTGCGCGCGATGTGGCCGGTTATCATTCAAAACATGAAAGGACTGGAACCCTTCGCGGATGAGCGCGGGCTCTTCAGCGGGCCGTTCTGGAATTTCTTCGATTGGTCCGGCATTGACGATTCACACGAGACCGTGCTCCACAATAATCTGCTTCTGGTGGGCGCGCTTGATGCCGCGTTGAAGTGCGCCGAGGTCGTGAATGACCCCGAACCCGTCGCGTGGCTGAGAGAGCGCCGCGAGAAGATTGCGACGGCAGTCAACACGCTATGGGACGATGCGCGCGGCGCGTATCCGGACAGCGTGCACGGCGACGGCACGATCAGCCCGAAGTCATGCGTACACACCAGCATGCTGGCCTACCTCTATGACGTCGTCAACGATCACAACCGCGATGCCGTGGTGCGCAACCTCGTATCGCCTCCAGAGGGCATGACGCTCGCCGGTTCGCCCTTTGCCAGCATGTTCCTGTTCGCGGCGCTCGAAAAGGCCGGGAGGCAGGACTTGATCGTCGATTCCATCCGCGAGAACTACGGCCCGATGCTGGCCGCGGGCGCGACCACAGTATGGGAGAGCTTTCCCACCGGCACCACGGGCAGCGGCGGGTTCCCGACGCGAAGCCATTGCCACGCGTGGTCCTCGGCGCCGGTCTACTTCCTGAACCGCGTCGTTCTGGGCATTGTGCCCCAAGGCATCGGCGGAAAGACCATCGTGATCAGTCCGCGCCCCAGCGGCTTGTCCTGGGCGAAGGGTGGAACCGCGACGATCAACGGCCCAGTGTCCGTCTCGTGGACCTTGAAAGACGGCAAGATGGACATCACGGCCACGGCGGCGAAAGAAACGGAGTTGCGGTTCGAACACAACGATGCCCTGAAGGACGTGAAGGTGACGTTCAATGGCGCGCCAGTCTCGTAGCGCAAAACAAAGACCGCTGCAAAAGAAGCTGGCCGGAAAAGGTAGCTCGTCATCCGCTCATTGTTTGCAGGGGAGAAACCGCTGCCCTTGCACAATCGCAGGGAGTTGTATGTGCTGCCAGACCTGCTGTCTACACTCCGAACTGCTTGAGATGATGCTCGAAGTGCCGCACGTGCATTTTCGCCCAGCCATCGACGCCGATATCGCCGAATATGGGATGCGGCGGCGGTTCGAGGTCCCCGGTCTGCACGCGGGAGAGATACTCTTCCAGCACCGTGTGGAGCGTTTCCAGGTCTGCCTGAGGCCTTGGACCGTCCGGACGCGGTAGCTTGACGTTCTTGGGAATGGGGAGGATACCGTTGAGGATCAGGGGCGCCATCAGCCATCTCGCCGCCCAATTGCCGGCTACTGGGAGCTTCGGGCCGTTTCCCATGGAGTAGCGCAGGGTCATCACGAGATGGCCCTGCATTTCTGGCGCGGACATTGCGCCCCAAGCGGGTTTCGCGTCAGGCCGCAGCTTGCCCATGCGTGCGACCAGCTCATTCACATAATCATGATCGAAAGCGCGCATGGCGTGTTCTCAGACTCTGCCTGCGAGGGTAGCCACGTTTCTATTCGTATCGAAGGGCTTCCACCGGATCCACACTGGCGGCTTTCAACGCCGGGTATGCTCCGAAGAACACGCCCACCGTTGCGCTGAATGCGAACGCGACGATGATGGACCACGTTGATGGGTGCACCGGAAACTGGGGATACAGCAGACGCATCGCAAAGGTGCCGGTGTAGGCGAGCACGATCCCCACAACGCCTCCGAAGCAACTCAATGTGATGGCCTCGATGACGAATTGCAGGCCGATATCCCTGCGCGTGGCGCCTACTGCCTTGCGGATGCCGACTTCCCGCGTGCGCTCGCGCACCGATACCAGCATGATGTTCATGATGCCGATCCCGCCCACCAGCAGCGAGATCGAGGCAATTCCCGACAGCATGACCTTGAGCGCCATGAAGATCTTGTCCAGAGTTGCCAGCATGGTCGTCTGGTCGATGATCGTGAAATCCTCGGTATAGTCGTGCGCCGCCGTCAGGATCTCCCGCACCGATGCCGCCGCCGCCGAAGTGTCATCCGGGCTGCTGGCCTGAACCACAATCTGGTACAACTCGTCTTCGCCGCCATAGAACATCTGCTGGGCGCTCAACAGCGGAACCACCGCGATATCGTCCGCGTTGATGCCCAGCGTGACGCCCTTCTTCTCAAGAATCCCGACGACCAGGTGCTTGCTGCGGTTGATGGATACGCGCTCGTAAAGAGCGTTCTTCGACCCGAACAGTTCTTCCTTGAGCTGCGACCCGAGCACGCAGACTTTGAGGTTCTTGTCCAGATCGGTGTCGTTGATGAAGCGCCCCTGCTGGCAATGGATGTCGCGGATGCGCTCGATCGCGGGGGAGACTCCGAATACCATGCAGTTGCGCTCGCGGTCGCTGTAGCGCACGGCGCCCGCGCCCACCACCTCGGGGGATACGTCCTTGATGCCGACCCCGCGCCGCCTGATTTCCTTGGCGTTTTCGTAGGTAAGTTTCCGGAAACTCCCAGCGACGATGGGCATCATGCCGGAGGTCTCCTGCTTGCCGGGCGTGATGATGAGCAGGTTTGTGCCCAGGTCGGCGAATTCCTTGGAAACGTAGGCCTGAGCGCCTTCTCCCAGGGCCACCAGCAGTACGACCGCCAGCACCCCGATGGTCACGCCGACCATAGTCAGAAAGGAGCGGACTCGGTTCTGCCTGAATGAGTCCAGTGCCACGCCAAAATACTCAACCCAACTCATGAAGCCTCCGTAAAGGGGAAACGCCAGCCGGCACGCGAAATCGCAAGAAAGTCTAGCATATTTCGCACCAATGCAGATAGCCGCAATGCCCGTCGTTTAGACTGCAAACACATCCCAGAGGTTGCGATAGCCCGCGCGGTCTCGTCCACGGGAATACAGGGGGGCATTCAGGGCGCGTCCCTGTTTCCAGGCAAGATTTTGCACTATACTTACGTTTCGGTGCGGGCGAGGGAGTCATATGCCCGCGACTGTCAAAATGAGGCAAGGGTATCTTGAGTAGAATGGAACGGCGAGCTTTCCTAATCAGCAGTACCGCGGCAATCGCGGGTTGCGCGAGGGTTGACATGACGAAGCCACGGCTGGAATCAGAGGGTGTTTCCAAGGACAATGGCGGACGGCGCTACGGGGATTTCCACGGCATGATGCCCATCATGGCCACGCCCGTGACCAAGGATTTCCAGGTGGATCTGGAGAGCCAGCGCCGGCACGTGGAATACTGTATCCAGTGCGGCGCGGTGGCCATCGGCCACTTCGCGTACGCTTCCGAGTTCCAGAAGATCAGCGACGCCGACCGCACGCGTCTGTTGGAGGTCGTGACCGACCAGGTCAAGGGCCGCGTGCCGTTCTTTGCGGGCGTCACGGGGAAGACGGCCGCCGATACGTTGCGCTACGCAAAGGAAGCGTCCGAGAAGGGCGCGGACCTCATCATGAGTTCTTTGCCCTACGCCGAGCCTACCGATCAGGCGCAGACGCTCGCCATGTTCAAAGAGATGGCCGCTTCAGTGGATACGCCTATCATCATTCAGGATACCCCCACCACCGCGAAGGTGCTGACGCCGGAACTCGTAAGACAGATAGCCCAGGAAACGGGAAAGATCCATTCCATCAAGGCGGAGAGCGACGACTTCTTGTCCAAGACGTCAGACCTAATGAAGGAGTTCCAGGGTACGATGCAGGTCATCGGCGGCGCCGGCGGAAAGCATATGATTCACCTCCTGCATCTTGGCGTCACCTCCTTCATGACAGGCACCGAGGCTCTGGAGCTCCACGCCGCCGTGGTCGAGGACTACCTGGATGGGAATGAGAAGAAGGCGGCGGACATCTATTTCGAGCGCGTTCTGCCGTATCTCATGTTCTACAGCGAAAGCAATTGGCTGCGGAATCTCAAGATGATGCTGCACATGCGCGGCATCATCGACACGCCGAACATGTGCCAGCCGGAGGACGATAGCCCTCCCGCCCACGGCCCCATCGTGATGAAAGAGTACCTCTGGACCCTCGACCGCATCGGGTGGAACAAGACCTGGCCGAACATTCCCTGACCTCGGTGAAGATCTTCTGCCATTGCCGCTGCGCGAATAAACCGAGCGCCCTGCAAGTCACAAGATTGGGATGATGGGGCCGACAGTTTCTGGCGAACGCGATACAAGATTATCACACCGCAAAGCCGCGAAGATCGCGAAGTAAAGACATGGATTGAGTTCTTCTTCCTTCGCGATCTTCGCGATCTTCGCGGCTTCGCGGTAAGGTGTTCTTCTCTTGCTTTCCCCGGGACGAAGCCAGAGAGACCAGGCTCCCATCAACGTGTATCCCAGGGCTACCGCACTTCCGCGTAGCGAATGATCGTACTGTTGCCCTTCTCAGTAACGCGCACCGGAAGACCGGCCGCGAGTTCAGCGGCGCTGAACGTTTGGTCCGTCTTCACGCTCTGCTCATCGACAAACTGCACGTGGTAACTCGCGCCGGGGCGAAGCGCATTCAGGCCCAGTATCAAGCCAAGATAATTACACTCTGCGCGGCGGTACGCGATCACGACGCCCGCGCCGAGGTCGGGCCGGTGCAACTGGTAGGCCACAAACTCGTCCGGTCTATTCGAGCATGGTGTCAGGGGATAGAAGTCGCCATACCAGAAGGGCTGGTTGACGCGCGCCTCAGCGACGAGTGCGCTCGCCAATTCCATCGGGAATCCATCTTCGAGATAGGCGAATTGACACAGGAGTCCCCCGGTGGCCGAGCTGCGTACATCATATGCCTTGGGCGCCCACACGCAGGAGGTGCTCAAAGGCACGTACTGCCCAAGCGCGAAGGACTGCAACTGGTTCCAGTCCGGGTGGCCAGGACTGCAATTCGTGTCGCTGCGCCACAGCGGCACCGAACGCGAGCACATTTCGATGTCGATGCGGCGTCCGCCGCTCGAGCAGTTGTCGATGAGTAGTCCGGGGTGCCGTGCGAGCAGTTCGTCCCACATCGCGTACAGGCCTTCGACGTAGCGAATCTCCGAAATGCCCTGTCGATCGGGCGCGTCGTTCCCTTGCCAGTACGAAAGCGGGTCCATGTTGAAATCGTTGCGATAGAGCGTGATGCCGAACTCCGAGATGCGCTGGCTCAGAAGATCGGTCAGCCACGCACGCGCCGCGGGGTCGCTCAGATTGAACAGGCCCCCATCCTTGCCGCCGAGCACGAACTCGGGGTGTTCCTCTGCAATCTGCGTGCCGCGCACGACGCGCTCGGGCTCGAACCACAAAACGAATCTCATGCCGGCGTTCTTGCAGGCGTCGCCTACGGGCTTCAACCCATTCGGAAACTCCTGCGGCTTGCAGTACCAGTTCCCAACGCCGTTCGGAAAGTTGCCAGGGAACCACGCGGCGTCCAGCCAGTACGTCTCGCACCCGAGGCGTTGCGCCACCTTCACGGCCTCAAGCTGGCCCGCTTCCGTTGCCCAACCCGGACGCGCATTGTAGCGGTCAAACGTCTGGAGGGCGGTTGGCAGACGCGCCGGAGCGCCGTCCGCCTGGGGCACGTACTTGAACAAGACGAGGCGCCGGAAACGGTTGTGGGCCGCCAAGCGGTCTCCTGCCCAGGCCATCATCACGATGCGCGGCGTGCGCACGCGTTCTCCCGGGCGCAACACGAAGTGCGTATGCTCCATGCCCCCGCGCAGACGCGTGGGGCCCGTGTCTGCGCGATCGATCTGCGCGGCCCACTGCCCCGTCCAGCCGATGGCGGTGATCAGGCCGCGGCCTTCGTACTCGAAGTTGAAGAAGGGAAACGCACTGATCGATGAGGGGCGCCCGCCCGTGGGCGCCATACGCAGGCTCTTGCCGGCTTCAAGTGATGTGTCCTTGGGGTGGAAAGTCCGCTCTCCACATGCGTCGCCTTCGAGTTCATGCACAACCGGTGCGTGCCGCATGTATCCGGTTCTCAGGCGCACGTCAAGCGCTTGCACATCTTCCAAGATGGGCGTGTCTTGTGTCCCCGTGTTTTCGAAGAACAGCACCCAGTCTGTCGCGGGGTA
>JADLCA010000474.1 GCA_020847495.1 Candidatus Hydrogenedentota bacterium
ATCGAGCGGACACGCGTTCTGCTGTTTCTGATTGACCTGGGCGATGCAGACCCCGCGGCGACGTGCGAGGTCCTCGAAAACGAGTTGGAGCAGCACAGCGGGGTGTTTGCGTCCCGTCCCAAGGTGTTTGCGTTGAACAAGACGGACATCCCCGAAAACAGGGCGCGTTTCGCGGAAGTTGCCGCACAGTTCGATTGCCCCTGGCTCATTTCCGGCGCGACCGGCGAGGGCATCCCGGAACTCTTGGAACACCTCTGGGCATTAGTAGACAAAGTGCGCCAGCAAGAACTCTCCGCGGAGGAGCCTTTGCAGGAGTTGGAGTTCGTGTTTGAAGCACCCTTCGAGGTGATGCGAACGGATGGCGGGTTTGAGGTGCAGGGCAAAGCCGTCCTGCGGGCGGTGCGCATGACGGACTTCACAAATGATGAGGCTGTGCGCTACCTTCACAAGAAATTTCAGCGCATGGGACTTCTGAAGGCCCTCAAGCGCATGGGGGCGAAAGAGGGCGAGACTATCGTCATTGGGGACGTGGAACTTGAGTACCATTCCGAATAACGTCAGGACGCTTGTTGTGAAGGTGGGGACATCGCTCCTTGCGGGCCCCTCCGGATTCGATGGCATCGTCCTGGAGTCCATCGTCAAAGAGTTGGCGGCGCTCAAACGCGAGCGCGATCTCAATATCCTGATGGTTTCTTCCGGCGCCATCGGGTGCGGAATGAACCTGCTGGGCATGACCGAACGCCCCAAAGTTCTTCCCCTCAAACAGGCCACGGCCGCCGTCGGCCAGTCGCGGCTCATGCATTACTACGAAGTGATGTTCGATACGTACGGCGAGGGACTGCATACCGCCCAGGTGCTGTTGTCGGCGGCCGACCTCGATGACCGCCAGCGCTACATCAACATCCGGAACACCATCCACACGCTGTTCGACATGAAGACCATTATCCCGATCGCCAACGAAAACGACTCCGTGGCGACCGAAGAACTGCGCTTCGGGGACAACGACACCCTGTCGGCCCGTCTCGCGGGGAAGGTCGACGCGGACCTGCTTATTCTGCTCAGCGATGTCGATGGGCTCTTCGACAAGAATCCGACGACCCACAAAGACGCCACCCTTGTCGCGCACGTCGAGACGGTGACCGCAGAAACCGAGAAGCTCGCCGGCGATACCCACATGGAGACCTCCGTGGGAGGCATGAAGACCAAGCTGGATGCCGCGAAGATTGCCTGCGCCTCCGGTCTGGTCATGGTCATCGCGAACGGGCGGCGTCCCAACATCGTGAGAGATGTCCTCGACGGCAGCGCTCCCTGCACCACGTTCGGCAAGTCGGCGGCGGTGTTGTCGCACCGCAAGAGGTGGATTGCATTTGGCCGCTCCACGCGGGGTGCTGTGCGCGTCGATGACGGGGCACGCCGCGCGTTGCTGGAGCAGGGACGCAGTCTGCTCGCCGCTGGCATTACCTCGGTGGACGGCAGCTTCGACATGGGCGCCGCCGTCCGAATTCTCGATGCGACGGGCAAAGACGTTGCCCGCGGTCTCGTGAACTACTCGAGTGACGACATCAACCTCATCAAAGGTTGCAAAAGCGCAAGTATCCAGTCCATTCTAGGGCGCAAGGATTTCGACGAGGTCATTCATCGCGACAATCTCGTAATTCTCTGACAATCAAACGGCTTTCGGAAGGAGACAAGACGGTGGCGACGGCCAATACCGCGAATCAGAGCCTCCACGAGGAGATGGCGCAGTTCGGCATTCGCGCCCGAAACGCCTCCTACGGACTGCGTTCGCTTTCGTGCGCGGTCAAGAACGCGGCCCTGCTCGAAGTGGCCAAACGTCTGCGCGCGTCTCGCGACGCGTTGCAGGCGGCCAACGAGAAGGACATCGAAGGCGGGCGCGCAAAAGGCCTTTCAGCGGCTATGCTCGACCGCCTCACGCTTACGGAAAAGCGGATCAACGCCA
The DNA here is from genome assembly GCA_020847495.1 of Candidatus Hydrogenedentota bacterium. Lineage (GTDB taxonomy): Bacteria > Hydrogenedentota > Hydrogenedentia > Hydrogenedentales > SLHB01 > JAHDWY01. Next base: position 1,961 of record JADLCA010000474.1, read on the forward strand.
TGGCCGAAGGGCTGGAACAGGTCGCGGCCCTTCCGGATCCCGTGGGCGAAATCGTGGGCCAGACGGTGCGCCCCAACGGCCTGCGCATCGCCCAGATCCGCCAGCCGCTGGGCGTCGTGGGGATCATTTACGAAAGCCGCCCGAACGTCACCGCTGACGCGGCGGGCCTCTGCCTGAAATCGGGGAATGCCTGCATTCTGCGCGGCGGCTCCGAGGCGATTCATAGCAATGTGGCGATCGCCCGCATCTTCGAGGAAGGCGCCGCGGCGGCGGGCGTGCCCAATCATGCGGTGCAGATCATCGCGACCACGGACCGCAACGCAGTCGGCGAAATGCTGAAGCTCGACCGCTATATTGATGTTATCGTTCCGCGCGGCGGCAAGAGTCTCATTGCGCGCATCTACGACGAGTCGCGAATTCCCGTTGTGGCCCATCTCGACGGTGTTTGCCATACCTATGTGCACATCGATGCCGACCTGGACATGGCCACGGCCGTTTGCGTCAACGCCAAGCTCCAACGTCCGGGCGTGTGCAACGCCATGGAAACCATGCTCGTGCACCGGGATGTCGCGGCGCAGTTTCTCCCCGCCGTGGGTCGGGCGCTCGTTGAAGGCGGCTGCGAATTGCGCGGCTGTGACCGGACGCGTGAATACATCGATTGTGCCGCTGCCACGGAAGAGGACTGGTTCACGGAGTATCTCGACAAGATCCTCGCCATCAAAGTCGTCGATTCGCTGGACGACGCAATCCTCCATATCAACGAATATGGATCGCACCATTCAGACGCCATCGTGACTACAGGCTACGACGCAGCAGAGCGGTTCCTGAATGATGTCGACAGTGCCACCGTGTACGTCAACGCCTCGACACGGTTCACGGACGGTTTTCAGTTCGGGCTCGGCGCCGAGATCGGGATCAGCACCAGCAAGCTTCACTGCCGCGGCCCCATGGCCCTGAGGGAACTGACTTCGCTCAAGTACATCATCCGCGGGTCGGGCCAGATCCTTGAGTAGTCCCGTGCGGATAGGCGTCTTCGGGGGCACCTTCGACCCCATCCACAAGACGCATCTGGACGTCGCGCGCGCGGCCATCGAACAGGCGTCGCTTGACCGCGTGCTCTTTGTAGTCGCCGGAAACCCGCCGCACAAACACAATGCGACCTTCGCATCGGCTGAGGATCGCTTCGCGCTGGTCCAGGCGGCCGTTGTTTCCGAGCCGCGCATGGAAGCCAGCCGTATCGAGATTGACCGTCCGGGACCTTCCTTCACGGCAGACACGCTGGAGGCGCTGAAGGCTCTCTGTCCCGGCTCCACCCTTTCGCTCATCATAGGCATGGACGCCCTCGTCGATCTGCCCCGGTGGCGCGCTCCCCAACGGATACTCGATCTCGCACGCATCCTGGTGGTGCCCCGTCCGGGGAAATGGAGGATTCCGGATGAGGTCAATGGGCACTATGACGTCCTGTCCTTCGCCTCGAGCGATGTTTCGTCTACGGAGATTCGCCGCCGCATCGCCGCTGGTGAGTCTGTGGACGCCCTGCTTCCTCCCGCTGTCCTTCGCTACATTGAAGACAGAGGCATCTACAATGCGTGTGTGCCCGGCGCACAGGGGGACTGTTCCGATGCTTCGTGAACGTCTTCAGGCACTCGACAGCGAGTGGCGTCAAGTGCCGCGGGCCGTGGAATTCGAACGCCTGATCGAGGAACGCCTCGGCGCGAACCGCGTGCGTCATAGCATTTCAGTCACGAAAGTCCTGCACCTTGTTGCAGGAGATCTCGGGCTTGACACAGCCAGCGCCGTTTCTGCGGGGCTTCTCCATGATTCCTGCAAGGCCATGAAGAATGAAGCGATGCTTGAAACGGCGGAACGATACGGTATTCCCCTGAACGAAACCCACATGGAGAGGCCCAATCTACTCCACGGTCACGTAGCCGCGGCATTGTGCCGTCACGAGTGGCATGTTGCCGATGAATCGGTATGCGAAGCGATTGCCTGGCATGTGACCGGCCATCCCGGCCTTGGACTTCTCGGGCAAGCCCTCTTTTTTGCCGACTTCTCCGAACCTTTGCGAGAACACCCGGAATCAGACGAGGCCCTCAGGATCTATGATGCACAGTGTTTCCGCTCCGCGCTCCGCTATGCGGCGCGCGCCAAGCTCGATCATCTGCGGAAGAAAGGCCTTCTGATCGACCCCAACACCGAGGCCTTCTGCGCGTGGCTCGATACGCGGGGCGTTGTATGAGCGCCAGCGATTCCTTTGTCGACTTGGCGCGGTACTACGACCCGATCATGAGCCACGTCGACTACGACCGCTGGTATCTGATCGGCAGCGCCATAGGCGGCCTGCTTCCGCGGCCCTTCACGCACCTGGACGCCGCCTGCGGCACAGGGGTGTTGCTCAAGAAGTTCCAGGCTGAACGCTGGCGCAGCATCGGGATTGATTTGTCCCCCTCCATGCTACGCGCCGGCAGGCAAAGCGGCCGGGCATTTCCCGCGGCCGCTGCCGACCTGCGCGCACTGCCTTTCAAGGCGTGCATGAACTACATCACCTGTCTCTTCGATAGCGTGAACTTCCTCCTCCAAAGAGAGGACATGGAAAAAGGAATCGGCTCGCTGGGCGGGGCGCTCGCTCCAGACGGCATCCTTTATTTCGATGTCGTGACCGAACGCATGGTGTTGGAGCACTTCGCGGGCCAAAGCTGGACCGAGCGCAATGGGAAGTTCGTGACGACCTGGGAATGCGAGTACGACCGGAAGACACTCATCGCCGAAACACGCATCCGGGTGAACAGCGGGCCTGCCTACACCCTCTACGAGCGCGTCTACGAGCAGGGTGAAGTGGAGGCCGCCGTCACAAAGGCGGGCTTGAGTCTTCTGGGCACGTTTGACGCCGAGACCTGGCGTTCCCCCCGGAGGAAGACCGTTCGCATCGATTTCGTTGCGGTGAACGGCGACCCGCGGCCTCTCAACGCCCGCTTCAAAGGCGTGCGCGACCACGTGCGCGCGCTGCTGAGGTGAGCCGTCTGGCCTGAGCGCCACGTGTGCCGGTCGCCTATACAAAGATTGGGGATTGCAGGTACTATTTGTGCCGTCACTACGGCACCGGGACTCGAAGGACTACATACATGAGCAACAAGCAGAACACTGGAATCATACTTGCCGCCGTGCTGGTGAGTTTTGGCGCGTTCATGCCACGCGCGGACGCGCAGCCTCCCCGCCTCGACAAGCCGATGGACCTGCTGAATGCCGAGGATCTGAACCAGGCGTGGCGCGAACCCACGGGGACCTGGAAGATCGTCGGCGACACCTTCATTGACCCCAATAATGAAAAGCTCCTGGGCTTCGCCCCCGGCGGCGGTACCGTGCTCAATGGTCCGGAAGGCAAGACCGATCACCTCGTGAGCCAGTTAGAGCACGGCGATGTGAAACTGCACGTCGAGTTCATGGTCCCCAAAGGTTCCAATTCCGGCATCTACTTCCAGGGGCGCTACGAGATTCAAATCCTCGATAGTTGGGGCGTCGCCACGCCCGGCCATGGCGACTGCGGCGGCATCTACCAGCGCTGGCACGAGGAACCCGGGATCGAGGATAGTCAGCGCGGCTATGAAGGCCACGCGCCCAAAACGAACGCTTCCAAAGAACCCGGCCAATGGCAGACATTTGATGTGATCTTCCGCGCACCCCGTTTCGATGAAAGTGGTAAGAAGACGGCGGATGCCGAGTTCGTCAAGGTCGAGCACAACGGGTCCGTTGTTCACGAGAACGTGAAGCTGAGCGGACCCACGCGCTCGGCCATGGCCCAGGATGAACAGCCCTTCGGGCCGCTCATGATCCAGGGCGACCACGGCCCTGTTTCGTTTCGCAACTTGCACGTCGAGCCACTCTCCGAGGGCGGCGCTGCGAACTGACGCCGCACGACAAGCGATCGGGGCGGCGTGATATTGGGTTCATGATTGTCAGGGGGGATTGTACGCGCGTGACTGCTGTGAGTAGCGCCGGACCGAATCCCATTACCAGGAATTCGCCGTGAGACTTACCAGATCCAGTGGCATCTTGTTGCACCCAACTTCGCTCCCCGGTCGTTACGGCATAGGAGACTTCGGAGCGGAGGCATACCGCTTCATCGATTTCCTGCAGGCAGCGGGCCAGCGCGTCTGGCAAGTTCTCCCACTCGGCCCAACGGGCTATGGCGACTCCCCCTATCAATGCTTTTCGGCTTTCGCGGGCAATCCACTGATGATAAGCCCGGACCGGCTGGCCGAGGACGGTCTCCTGGACAAGCAGGAACTGACTGAACCGCCTGCCTTTCCTGCCGACAGGGTGGACTTCGGGCGTGTCATCGGCTTCAAGAAAGACCTCATCCAAAAGGCGGGGGAGAGGTTTCACGCATCGCCAGACCATCCCGATCAACAGGCTTTTGCTCAGTTCTGCCTCGACGAAAACGCCTGGCTGAGCGACTACACCCTGTTCATGGCCATGAAACACTCCAATAACTGGGCGCCTTGGAATACGTGGGACGAAGGCATCACACGCCGCCACGAAGAGGCGTTGCGGTATTGGGGCGAAACCCTCTCGGCCGAGATCTACATCCTCAAGTTCGCCCAGTTCCAGTTCTTCAAACAGTGGTCTTCGCTGAAGGCGTACGCCAATGAACGCGGCATCCGCATCATGGGCGATATCCCGATTTACGTGGCACACGACAGCGCGGACGTGTGGGCGCACCCTGACCTCTTCCATCTCGACGACAAAGGCAATCCGACCGTGGTGGCCGGCGTCCCCCCCGATTACTTCAGCGCCACCGGACAGCTCTGGGGCAACCCGATCTATCGATGGGACCTCATGGCGCAACGCGGATACATCTGGTGGACCCAGCGGCTGCGATCTACATTGAAACTCGTCGACCTGGTCCGCATCGATCACTTTCGCGGATTCGAGTCCTACTGGGAAGTTCCTGCCACAGAGCAGACCGCCATCAACGGACGCTGGGTCGCGGGCCCGGGCGATGGGCTATTCCATTCATTGGAACACGCCTTGGGGAAATTACCCATCGTGGCCGAAAACCTTGGCGTCATCACCGACGAGGTTGAGGCGCTACGCCACCGCCACGAGTTTCCTGGGATGGCCGTGTTGCACTTTGCCTTCGGAACAGACGCAGCCCATAGCGGGCTGCTCCCACACTTGTGGGAAGCCGACACCGTCGCATACACCGGCACCGCCGACAACGACACCACCGTGGGGTGGTGGAGCGAGGCCGGCGGCAGTACCCAGAGCAAGAAGGACATTCGCGACGCGCGCGCTTACGCGAAGCGCTACCTGAACGTGACCGGAAAGGACATTCACTGGGCCTGCATCCGCATCCTGATGGCGTCCGTCGCCGACACGGTGATCTTCCCCCTGCAAGACGTGCTGGGACTCGGAAGCGCAGCCCGCATGAATCTCCCCGGCAGTTCCGGCGGCTCCAACTGGTGCTGGCGCGTCGCGGACAACGCCGTCACCAGCGATATGGCCGCAAAACTGCGCGAACTCGCGGAGATCTACGGGCGGCTTCTGCCGGAGAAATAATCGGTTGGGTAGAGCACACTAGGCTGGTCCGTGCCGAAGAACGAGCAGACTGAATTGCAGGGGCTTGGTTTCGGAGTGCACTGGCGAAGAAGAAAGTCTGCCTCGGTTTTTCTGATGTGGCCTTCGTTTGCAGGTGAAGGGAGCAAATCAAGAAATCGGCCCCCCGCAAAGAGATTCACTGTGAGGCAGTTCTGCTTTGCGCGAAGTGTTGCCATGTTCATGATAGGGAAAGCGTGGTACTTGCTGGCAACCGTATAGTCGTGCGTGGTTCGACATCTATGCGCTACGGTAAGATAGTTACACTCGCCCATCCTGCCCGCCCCTTGAAATGCCCGCCCATTGCAATACCCCCAATGAAGATGTACTATCTATACTAATTGGAGTGGGTCGATTGAGGGAACGATACGCCGACGCTTCGGGTAATCTCATGAGAGGCTAACGCCATGTGGAGTTGTGTCTATGCAACTAAACCACCGTGACCGCCAAATCGTATGCGGCTTGTATCTCTCGAAGTACAATTTGAAGGGGCTAGAGTTTCTAGGGTTTGAGAGTTTTGCGGAGGCCTTCAACGTGTTCGGGTTACTGCTGAACGCGAAGCCCGCATCTATTAAGAACTATCGGGACGAATTCGACCCCTATTTTCCCAATGCACGAGTAGGCTGGCACAAACGGCCTTTGCGTTCACACTGCAAGAGAATCATAGATGAATTGGGTTGTCTCGGCATGCCTCAGCTTGCGTCAGTCTTGATGGAATTCCTACCTCGCGATCAAAGGCTCGACAAGTTCCCTGATCTAACGGATGTGCTTGACCTCGGGATTAAGTGGCCAGCGTCAGCATTCGCGAAGCGGCTCATCACCGGCGAAGCTG
>JADLCA010000475.1 GCA_020847495.1 Candidatus Hydrogenedentota bacterium
CGGGGGCACTAGTGAATCTCGGCCCAGTTGTCTCCTATACCTACGTCCACTTTCAAGGGCACATCCAACTGTACCGCCGACTCCATGATCGATTTCATCGATCCGGCAATCTCTTCGGCCCGCGCCGCCGGCGCTTCCACCACCAGTTCGTCGTGGACCTGCAGTATCAACCGCGCATCGGTTCCGGCGAGCGCCGTGTCCAGCTCAATCATCGCCAGCTTGATGATGTCCGCCGCGCTCCCTTGCACGGGCGTGTTCATCGCCACGCGCTCGGCGGCGCGCCTGGTGGCCACGTTACCCGACGCGAGTTCCGGCACATATCGCCGCCGCTTAAGGAGGGTCGTCACGAATCCATCCGCCTCCGCCTGCTTGAGCGTGGCGTCGATCCACGTGCGTACCCCCGGATACTTTGCGAAGTAGTGCTCGATGAACCGGCCCGCCTCCGCGTTCGAGATGCCCAGATTCCGGGCAAGCCCAAATGCGCTGATACCGTAGACAACTCCGAAGTTGACCGCCTTTGCCTGACGGCGCATTTCGGGGGTCACCAGTTCGGGCATGACGTCAAACACGCGGGCCGCGGTCTCCTGATGGATGTCCGCATCGTGCGAGAACGCTTCCTGGAGATGAGCGTCTCCCGAGAGGTGGGCCAGTATCCGCAATTCAATTTGAGAGTAATCGGCCGAAATCAGTTTCTTGCCACTGTCCCCGGGAACAAACCCTTCGCGGATCCGGCGGCCTATTTCCGTGCGGACGGGTATGTTCTGCAGGTTCGGGTCGCTGCTGGACAGCCGGCCCGTCGCCGCGACGGCCTGATTAAATGATGTATGTATGCGGCCCGTGTTGGGATTCACCAACTTAGGCAACGCTTCGATATACGTGCCCCGGAGTTTCTCGAGAACCCGGTACTCCAGCACCTTCGCAGGCAGCGGATGTTCGGGTGCCAACGCCTCCAAGACTTCGACATCCGTGGAAAAACCAGTCTTGGTCTTACGGACGGGCTTCAGCCCCAACTTCCCAAACAAGATTTCCTGCAGTTGCTTGGGCGAGTTTATCTGAAACGGTTCCCCAGCCGTCTCGTGAATGTCGGCTTCCAGTGCCTCCAGCTTCTTAACGACTACCTGCTGGAGTTCCTCGAACACCTTGAGGTCGATGGCCACACCGGCCTGTTCCATGCGGGCCAGCACGCCTATCAGGGGCAACTCGACCTGCGCAAACAGTTCCCACAATCCCTTCTCGCGCAGCAAGGGCTCGAATACTCCCCCGAGCCGCCACGTTACGTCCGCGTCCTCGCACGCATATACGCATGCCTTGTCCACGGGGACGTTGTCGAAGGTAACCGCTTTCGATCCCTGACCGATCAGGTCGCTTATCGGGATCATCTTGCGTTTGAGGTAGTGGAGACTGACTTCTTCCAGATTATGCCTCATCCGGCTCGCATCTGTCAAATATGAGGCTACCATCGTGTCCAGAGAAATTCCAGCCAAATCGATGCCCGCCCCAGCCAGTACCACGAGGTCATACTTGATGTTATGGCCTATTTTCGAGAGGTGTTCATCCTCCAGCAGGGGCTTCAGGAGGGCCAGTGCCCGTTCGCGGGTCAAGGTGGCGCCTTTGCGCCCACGCCCGCTTTCACCCATGGCTTCAGGCGTATGCCCCACGGGCACGTAGTAGCCCGTGTTGGCTTTACAGCTCATTGACACGCCCACCAGGACCGCCTGCATCGGGTCGGTGGACGTCGTCTCCGTGTCCACGGCGAAACTGCCCGACGCCCGCATTTCGTCGATGGCCCGCGCGAGTTCCTCTTCGGTAAGCACCAGCCGGTAGTCCAGTTCTTCTTCTTCGGCGGCATCGGGAAGGAACTCCTGCTGCAGCGACTGGAATTCCAGCTTGGCAAACACTTCCGCCATGTTCGCCCGGTTGAATGGGCGGCGGCGGCAGTCTTCCAGGCCCACCGGCAGCTCAACGTCGGTGTTGATGGTTACCAGGCGCCGGCTCAGCAGCGCCATTTCGCGGTCTTCTTCGAGGCGTTCCCGCTGCTTGCCCTTGAGATCGTCGAGGTGCGCGTAGATCGCCTCCAGACTGCCGTACTTTTCCAGCAGCGTGCGCGCCGTCTTGGGCCCGATACCGCGCACGCCAGGTACGTTGTCCGCGGTATCGCCCATCAATCCAAGCGCATCGATCACGTGCTCCGGTCCCACGCCGAACCGCTCGCGCACTTCTTCTTTGCCGTACCAGAGCCCATCGTCACCCTTGCCGGGGTCGTAGACCTTCGCTCGATCCGTAACGAGCTGGAGCAAGTCCTTATCGCCGGTCACGAGCACGGTGTTCATGCCGGCTTCCCCGGCGCGCCGCGCCAGGGTGCCCATGACGTCATCGGCCTCGACGCCCGGCTGCACGATCATGCAAATGTTGAATGCCCTCACGAGTTCGTGCATCAGGGGGAATTGGCTGGAGAGTTCTTCGGGGGTGGCTTCGCGGTTGGCCTTGTACTCGGGGTACATGTCATCGCGGAATGTTCTGCCGGGGGCATCGAACACCACCGCGATGTGGCTGGGGTCGTGTTGGCGCAGCAGCTTGAGCAGGACGCGCGCGAATCCGTAGACGGCGTTGGTGGGCTGCCCCTTCGAATCCGTCAGCCCGCGGATGGCGAAGAACGCCCGGTAGGCAAAGGCGCTGCCGTCTATCAAGTACAGCGTGTCAGCCATGGGCCTCCTTTCCCAGCACCGCCATAATCTGCTCCGCGGCGCGTCGGCTTGCGCCTGGTGCCCCGAGTTGCTCGCGCACCGCGGCCAATTCCCGCAGCATCTGCGAACGGGATTCCCCATCCGCGATTAAGTCAAGCGCCACGGGAAGGATGTTTCTCACGGTTGCCTCGTGCTGCACGAACTCAGGGACGATGCGTTTCTTCGCCAGGATATTCACCATGCCGATGTGGTCGACGCGCACCAGCATCCGCGCCAGCCAGTAGGTCACGGGCGCCACACGGTACATGATGATCATGGGCACGTTGAACAACGTGACTTCCACCGTCGCCGTGCCCGATGCTACGAGACAGAAACGCGCGCCGTCGAGCACTTCGTAGGTCTTGCCAATGACCGTTTCCAGCGGGAAATCCCCGGCCAGCGCCCGCACCTGCGCGGCACGCGCCTCGTCGACGCAAGGAACCACGAAACGCGCTTCGGGATACTGCTCTCGAATGCCGCGGGCCACCTCCAACATGGTGCCCAACAGGCGGCCGATCTCCTGCTCCCGGCTTCCGGGCAGCAGGCCAATGACCATGCCCTCGCGAAACAGGCCTTCCACGGGCGTGGCCGCAATGTGATCCAGCAGCGGATGCCCCACGAAGGCGCAGTCCACGCCTACGGCCTTGTACAGCCGTTCCTCGAACGGCAGGATCACCAGCATCTTCTTGACGATCCGGGCGATAGTGAACACGCGCCCGCGCTTCCAAGCCCACACCTGCGGGCTGATGTACCACACCACCGGGATGTCCAGCAAGCTGGCTCGCTTGGCGATCTGAATGTTGAATCCCGGGTAGTCGATCACGACCAGGCAATCGGGCGGTTCAAGCTCGAACCGGCGCACGGTTTCGACATACAGGCGCTTGAAGTAGCCGAAATGCTTTACCACTTCCGCGAACCCCATGATGCCGGTGCCCGCCACGTCGTGCAGCAACTCCATGCCCGACTCTTCCATCCGCCGCCCGCCCAGGCCGAAGCACTCGACCGAGGGGTCGGCCTCGCGCAGCGCCCGGATGAGGTTCGCGCCGTGAAGGTCTCCGGAGGATTCGCCGGCCGATAGAAAAATCCGCGTCACAGGTGCTCCCGAATGGAATCGACGACTTGTTGGGCCAGAGAGAGCGCCGCCAGCGCGTCCTCTCCCGCCACCAGGGGACGGCGCCGCTCCTGCACGCACTGCACGAAAGAAGCCAACTCGAGTTTGAGCGGTTCGTCCTTGTGCACCGGCAGCGGCTCCACCGAAATCAGGTCCATCGGGCTCATCCCTGCTTCGAGAGGGCCCTGCTTCTTGCGGTACACCAGCACTTCCTGGGCGCTGTAATCCGTGGACACGTACGCGTCGCGCGCGAAGATCCGGATCTTGCGCATCCGCTCCACGGATACGCGGCTGCTCGTGATATTCGCCACGCAGCCAGAGGCGAAGCGCAACCGGGCGTTCGCGATGTCCTCATACTTCGAGAACACCGACACCCCGACCGCATCCACCGCCTTCACGGGCTCGCCCACGAGCGACAGCACGATCTCCAAGTCGTGGATCATGAGGTCCAGCACAACGCTCACGTCGTCCCCCCGGTTGGGGTAAGGGCTCAGCCGATGGCACTCGATGAAGCGGGGTTCGCGCACGGATTCAAACAACGCGGCCACCGCCCCGTTGAACCGCTCGATGTGTCCTACTTGCAGGATGCGCTCCGTCTGCGCCGCGCGGGACACCATTTGCTGGGCCTCGCCGATGCTGACGGCAATGGGCTTCTCGACCATTACGTCGATTCCCGCATCCAGGAGGCGCAATGCCGTTTCGCAATGCGCGCTCGTCGGCACCACCACGGAGGCCGCGTCAATCCCGGCGCCGATGAGTTCGTCCAGCGTGGCGAAACCCGGCACGCCGAAATCGGAAGTTGCTTTTGCCAGCCGTTGTGGGTCCGTGTCTACCAGGCCCACCAACTGCACCGAATCAAGATTGGCATAGTTGCGTGCGTGATGGTAGCCGAGATGTCCCACGCCGACCACGCCGGCGCGAACGGAAGCCATGAGAATGTCCTTTGGCGCGGCGCCCGGACGCGTGTCCTGTGCCGCAGTTGGCCTGTGCTGAAGGTTACTTCGTAATACCGCGGATGGAGTTCCGCACAAAATCGAGGAAGTGGGCCCGCTCCGGGCAATCTTCCACCGTTGCTTCAATCTCGTAAATGGCCTGAGTCGTGTTGAGGTCCGAACGGAACATGATCTTGTACATGCTCTTGATGAGATTGCGCGCGTCGTCCGTGAGTCCGTTACGGCGCAACCCCACCGTGTTCGGCCCGCAACACCGCGCCGGGTTTCCATCGACGATCATGAAGGGGGGCGCATCGTGCCAGACCCGGCTCAATCCCCCGATCATCGCCATCTTCCCGATTACACAAAACTGGTGTACCGCGCTCAGACCCCCGATGATGGCGCGGTCCTCGACTTTGACGTGACCCGCGAGCGCCACGCAGTTTGCGAGAATGACGTTGCTTCCCACGTTGCAGTCATGGCCGATATGGGCGCACGTCATGATCAGGCAATCACTGCCCACCGTGGTAACCCGGTGCTCGTCTTCATAGCTGCTCATGGTGCTTGCGCTGATGGTGACGTGCTCCCGGATGACGTTCCCATCGCCGATTTCCAAACGCCCAATGAACTCGCTCTTCTGTTTGAGGTCCTGCGAAACGATGCCGGCCTGCGCCCCGGAAAAGAACCGGTTGTTCTTCCCGATCCGGGTGCGGCCCTCGAGCACGCAATGCGGCCCGACCACCGTCCCGGAATCGATCTGAACGTGCGGGCCGATGAGGGTATAGGCCTGCACTTCGACA
>JADLCA010000476.1 GCA_020847495.1 Candidatus Hydrogenedentota bacterium
CGCGGACCCAGCGATGAATCGCTGGGCTATTATCTGTCGTCCCTACCGGGACTTTTTGCCGAGCCCAGACTTTGCGAGAATCGGCAATAACCCGGAAGATGTCCGAAAACACACGGGAAGCACTATCCGAGAACTCGGTACTCTCGAGAAGTATTGTTTCCCTCAGTCTTCACGGGCCTGGTCTGGCAAGATATTATCGTGGCGTGGTGCTCGTCGGCTGGTAACGGGGAAGTGTGCGCTGCCAGCTCAGATGTCCCGACTCGCCGGCTTCGATCGCGCCGCCCTCGCCGATCATGAAACGGAACGTCTCCCCCTGGGAGACCACGATGCTGCCGTTGCTGTATTCGTTCAGAGCCAACCGTCGCTGCTCCTCGTTGGAGATGTGCCCATCGGCCCAGAGGAAGTAGGACGTCCTCGGATATCCCTCCGCGAACACGGCCCCATCGATGAACAGCGTGGGCGGCTGCCCAGATGCGATGATTTGATACCAGAGGCGCGTGCTGCCCCAGCAGCCGTTGCCGAGCCCCGACGCGAGATAGGGCAGGCTTCCCGTACCCCCGTAGATGATCTTGTAGATGAAAATGCCCGTCTCCGAGTCGTAGAAGGATTTGTCGCCGCCGCACCGGAACGAGCCAAAGCTGTTCCCGGCGAAATGAGTGGGCGGGTCTTCGGCTTCGGACAAGGCGAAGTGGAGGTTGCTCGTGGCCGTCTCGCGCCAACCATGGATGTCGTAGCGTAGGCGGCAGTCGATCGAAAACTCGGTGAACACCGTACTGCCGGAGCCTACAGGCGCGTCGACACGGTAGACGAGCGTCACCCACCACTCCGTTAGCGGGACCGCGTTGCTCTTGATGCCCTGCGTCGTCACGATCACGTCCCCCGCGGAGCCGGGTCCGTGAATGGGCATGGTCGCCCGGATCTCCTCCGGCGACCATGACACAATGCTCAATTCCTCACCTTCGCACGTGACGCTGCGGGCGGCATGGAAAGGCCCCGTGCCGGGGTCCGTGCCGAAGGTGCCCCGAACGATAAGCTCGCTCTGTCCGGAGGAGGCGCCCGCCGGGTATTCATCGACCCGCAGGCACTCGATGCTCGGCCGCAGCCACCCGCCGCCGGACGGGCCCTCGGTAACGGCCAGCTCGGCAAACCCAGAATACTGGTCGACATCCCATCCACGGAGGTGAAGCTCTGCAAAGGCGTCCCCATAGTCGAACGGCCTCCGGGGTGCCCCTTGATCCTGGCCATCCGGCGCCGGTGCCCCGAGCATGCGGCACAGGAGGAAGGGAGTGGACTCCGCACAAGCGGCGTCGTTCACTACGGCAGACCACCCGGCGTAGAGCGACGCACCCGCCTCGAAGAAGGCGTCTTTCAGCCGTGTCGTCTCGGGGTGGTCGCTGTCACACGCGTCCATGTACACGAAGCTGTTGGGTGCAAAGGTCATGTATTTGGTGACGAAACGCGACGTGAAGAAGAAGTTGCGGGTCATACCCGGTAGCAGCATGTCTTCCACGATAACCAACGACTGATCGGCGAGGTCCTCGGCATGCGTGGCCTGGGCTTCCGCCGTGGCCTCGGTCGCGGTCATTATCGCCGCGGAGTAGGAGACTGGGGCTGCCTCAGTAGGGGTCGGAGAGAGGCGTGCGATGACCCCGTGCGTGCCCATGTAGAGGAATGCCGGGCCGTTCACTTTCTTCAGGCTTTTCACGCTGCCGCCGGCCTCTGGGTTGGCGGTCACGGAGTAACCCGCCTCCAGCAGCCAAGGGCTGATTTGAGCGGGTACGTTGGCGTAATTCGTACCCAGCACTTGAAAGAGCACGGCGGGCCCGGCCGGGATCCCCGTTTGCGAACGTGAGGCAGCGGATGCGTCCCGCGTATCAACGGGAGGCTCCCAGAACCAGGCGGGCAGGGGCGAGACTTCCTCGACCGCCTCCTTTGCACGGGAGGAATCATACCCGGGCCGTCCCTTCGCATCGACAATATACGTTGTCCCTCCGGGAAACCGTCCCCACGCAATCCCGAACTCATCCGACGAACCGGTGGCCTCGAACTCGGACCGTTTCGCAATCGCCGCAACGGCAACGTCGAGCACCTCTTCACTCGTCGGATTGTCGGGTAGCCTGTCGAGTGCCGCCCTGACGGCGTCCATGGCCTGGACGCGTTCCTCGGGCGTGATATTTCCGGGCGTGACATGCGGGCAAGCTGTGACAAGCGAAAGGACAGCAAGCACGGTCAATGTCATGACCAAGCTCAACGCTCTCTTCTTATCCATGACAATTGTCCCCCGTATTGGCGGCGCGATCCGCGAGCGCAGAAAACACAGTACTATGTATGCAAGACGAAACTCTGCAGTAATCCCCCGGAATTCCAAGATTCGAGTAGAAAGTTGCCCCGGTCCATGAAGGAGTCCACACCATGATACCCCCAGCCATGATAGAAGCCGCGATCCGTGCATTCAAGGAGCAGTTGACGGAAAACCTGCGGCCTACATACTCAATTCTTCTTTCGCGGCCCATGGGGGCCAGGTTTGCGTATGCCGCCGAATCACCGGAATTCATTTCCGAGGTGGACGATAGAGGTGTCGCCACCGAGGGCGGTCCGGTGCAGGGCGAGGGGATGTTCTTCTCCTCCAATCATTGCCGTCGAAGGAGCTCACGGCCACCTGCGAATACACGAAGATGGACGCCCGCCTTCGCGGGCATGACGGCTATAGGCCGTTCGACGCAATAGCCGGGCTTCTCTTCAATCCTGCAAATCCTGTCATCCTGTCAAAGCGAATTGAATTGATCGACTTGTCTTTTTCGTGTGTTTCGTGCTCTTCGTGGTGAACTCTTCGACTTGTCCGTGTTGCGGAGTACCCCAGACGTCACTTCTCTCTGCCCACGGCTGGCATGGCCTTTCATGCCTTGGCTTCGAACCTCCGTCTTGCGCCGGTGTCGAACGTGTTGCAGTCAACGACGGTCGAATCCCGGTGAACCCGATGGAGGAATAGGAAATGTACATGATACACGTAGTTCCCGCTCTGCTCGTTGCGGCGGGGACGCTGCTCTTCTCAGGCCCGGCGCTGGCCGAGGACCGGGGAATCGCCCCCGGCGGTTGCGTTATTGTGACGGACCCCGACGGGAATCCCCAAGGTCAGTGTCCGCTGGAACATACGGATGTGCAGGTGGATATCGCGGGGTTTCTGGCGCGGGTGACCCTGACCCAACGCTTCGGAAACCCGTTTACGGAGCCCATCGAGGCGGTGTACACCTTCCCGATGTCGGATCGCGCGGCCGTTGATTCGATGACGATGAAGGTGGGCAGCAGGGTCATCACGGGCCTGATCAAGGAGCGCGAAGAAGCCCAGCGGATCTACCAGCAGGCTCGCGACGCGGGCCAGCGCGCCAGCTTGCTCGACCAGGAACGGCCCAACATCTTCACGCAGGCCGTGGCGAACATTCAGCCGGGCGAAACGATTGAAATCACGATTTCCTATGTCGAATACCTGAAATACGAGACGGGTGAATACGAGTTCTCGTTTCCCATGGTAGTGGGTCCGCGTTACATTCCCGGCGGACCGCAGCCCCTGCCGGTTGAACCCATGGACCAGGATGCGGGCGGTGTGAAATCTGAGACTTTCCCGCGCCCGATTCGCCGGCCGGACCCCGTGCCGCAACCCCAAGGACCTGATGCGGGCCGCATTACTCCCCCCGTCACCCCGGAAGGCACGCGAGCCGGTCATGACATCTCGCTGACCGTGAATCTGGATGCTGGATTGGCGATTCGGGATATTGAGTCAGTGCAACACGAGGTGCAGGTAGATACAGAGAGTCCATCGCGTGCGGTGGTCCGCCTCGCCAACCGCAAGGAAATCCCGAACCGGGACTTCATTCTCAAGTATAAGGTCGCGGGCGATGCCATCGAAGATGCGGTCATCACCCACGCCGGGAAGCAGGGGGGCTTTGTCAGCCTGATCCTCCAGCCGCCGGACCGTGTCACCTCGAACATGATCACCCCCAAGGAGATGACCTTTGTGATCGACTCGAGCGGGTCCATGCGCGGATTCCCGATCGAGAAGGCCAAGCAATCGATGCGGATGTGCATCGAGGGCATGAACCCGAACGACACGTTCAATCTGGTGTCCTTTGCGGGCGGGCTGGGCTACTGCTTCGACCGCAGCGTTCCCAACACGCGCGAAAACCGCCAGAAGGCCCTCGATTATCTCAATAACCTCGAAGGTAGCGGCGGCACGGAGATGATGCCCGCGATCCAGGCGGCGCTGTCCGGCCAGGATGACGAGCGGGTCCGCATCGTGTGCTTCATGACCGATGGGTTTATCGGCAACGACATGGCGATCCTCGACGCCATCCAGCGCAACGCCGGAACCGCCCGCGTGTTTGCCTTCGGTATTGGCAGTTCCGTCAACCGCTTCCTCATCGAGGGCATGGCACGCGCAGGACGCGGTGCGTCCGAAGTGATCACATTGGAATCGGATGGTGACAAAGCGGCGGAGCGCTTCCACGAGCGCATCCAGAACCCGCTGTTGACGGACATTTCCATCGATTTCGGCGGTCTGGATGTCTACGACGTGTATCCCGACCCCGACGCAATCCCGGACCTGTTCTCGGCCCAGCCCCTCGTCCTGACCGGGCGCTATCGCCGGGGCGGGGATGGGGTCATCACAGTACGCGGCGAGACTTCCGCCGGGGCGTTCGAGCGCGAAGTGCGGGTATCCCTGCCCGCCACGGAGCCCGAAAACGATGTGGTGGCGAGCTTGTGGGCACGCCAGCACGTCCAGCGCCTGATGGAGCAGGACTGGCTAGGCATCCAGCAAGGCCGTCCAGATACCAGTATCAAGAAGGCGATAACCGAAACGGGTCTGGAGTTTTCCCTGGTCACCCAGTTCACGAGCTTCGTGGCCGTGGAAGAGCGGGTCGTCACTGAAGGCGGCCGTCCCCGGACGGTTCAGGTGCCGGTCGAGATGCCGGACGGCGTCAGCTACGAAGGTGTCTTCGGCGCATCTGGGGACAACTTTGACTATTCGGCACCCATGGCGCAAATGAAGAGCCTCGCAGTCGCGGCGCCTTCGGCTGCGGGGAGCGTAGAAGGTGTGCGTATGATGGAGAGGGCCAAACCCGAACCGCCTGCGCGGCAGGTGCAGCGGAAGCCGATGCCCAATCGGGCGCCGGCAGCGGCAGACAAGGACGAGAGTCTTTCCAAGCTATCGGCCGAGCTACGGAATCTGCCCGCCAATGCGGCGGACGGACGCTACGCCGATGGTGCGTTGACCGTGCGCAGCGGAATGGTCGAGGTATTCGTGGTGCTGAATGACCTAAATGAGGATACGCTCAAGACGCTCAAGGACTTGGGAGCCAAGGTCATCGCCGAGCGGCGTGCGGGGAAGACGGTGCATCTGTCCATCCGGGTTAGCGACTTGAGGAAGCTGGCGGCCTTGGAGTTCGTGGTGAGCGTGAAGCCTCCGGTCTTCTGAGACCCGGGTTACCCCAGGAAATGAGAGAAGCGGCCCCGAGGACCATACGGGGCCGCTTCACGTCTTCGCTTAGTCACTTTTCATATTGTAGCTTGGGGCGCTAGTTTGTTGTAACTGCCTGTTCTGGAACGTTTTGTCCCAGTCCGTAGACCGTCACCGTGATCGTTCCGGATGTCGCGCACAGTTTGCGCATCGCCGCTTTTGATAGGTCAATGACGCGGCCTTTGGCGAAGGGTCCGCG
>JADLCA010000477.1 GCA_020847495.1 Candidatus Hydrogenedentota bacterium
CGCAGGGCCGAGGGGGATGTGAGGGCAACCAAGGGGCCCCTGATTCAAATCAACGGAGAACATCGAACATGAATTATCGAGACGATCTCGTGAAAGAACGCCTGGCCTTCTTGAGCCAGGAACCCGAGAAGCTCCGCCAGTCGCGGGGCCGGGACTTGTATGACACGCTGGACGCGCTGGGACTGACCCACGGGCAGTTCTTCCGTGCGCTCGGCACGAACGTGGCCGACTACTGCGCGCAGGAGTTCGGCATCGACCTGAGCCGCATCACGGTGGACCGCTTCTTCCAAAGCGATCCGAACGCGAAATGGCTCTTCCCGGACGTGGTGCGGGAAGCGGTGCTGGCGGGCCTCAAACGCAAGCCGGTCTACCCCGAGCTGATCATCCGCGACGAGGCGGTCCACGGCACGGCCTACGACGTGCCGTACGTCCAGGAATCGTCCGCCGAAGAGGAACTGCGCACCGTCGCCGAAGGCGCCGCCATCCCCGAATCGGAGATCACCTACGGCAACCGCATCGTGCGGCTCGACAAGAAGGGCCGCGGTGTCGTGGCCTCGTACGAAGTGATCCGGCGCATGTCCGTGGACATGCTGCGCGTTCACTTGCAGCGCATCGGCGAGCGGCTCGGGCGCAACCTCGACGCGCGCCTCGCCAAGGTGCTCGTCGACGGCGACTCGTCGGGCAGCGGCACCGCGGCCGCGTCGATCAACACGGCCACGAGCGGCGCGTGGGCCTACGCGGACATCGTCAAAGGCTTCATGACCTTGACGCTCGACAAGTACTTCACTCCAACGCACATGTTGGCTAATTCGGAACTCGCGCAGACCATTCTGGGCTTGGCGGAGTTCAAGGACGCGGCGCTGTTCGACTTCGCCAAGACGGGCAACCTGCCCACGCCCCTCGGCGTGCGCCTGGTGCCGATGGTCGATCAGCCCGAGGACAAGCTCACGATCCTCGACGCCGGGTACGCCGTCCAAAAGCTGACCGAACAGGACCTGCTTGTCGAAAGCGACAAGCTCATCCATCAGCAGTGGGACCGCACGTACCTGACCGTCGTGACGGACTTCGCGATCATCTACCAGGATGCCCGCGTCGTCGTGCGCAGCGACTGGTCCTAGTCCCTCCTCCCCCCGGAGCCGGGCGGGCGCCGCAACACCCCAGGGTCACCCGCGGCGCCCGCCCTCCCGAATCCCGGTGACCCACAGGAGGAGCGCGACATGCCGCCGTTTACGAATGAAACGCAGGTGCGTCTCAAGTTTCAGTTGAGCGACATCGTCCTGGTCCCGTCCACCCTCATCGAAGCGGCCATCGAAGACGCACACAACAGCGTCGTGCGCCAACTCGACGCGGATGTGGAAACGGATCCGCCCGACACAGGCCTGATCTCCGGCGAGACCCTGCTCGCGGGGGCGTACCTGTTTCGCTCGCTGGCCGCGCAGGACGCCTTCCGGCAGAGGAACGTCAGCCTTGGCGCACAGCACATTCAGGACGGCGATCGGTTTCGCGCGCTCACGGCCATGGCCGCGCTCACGGAGAAGCAGGCGTGGTACCTGCTCGAGCCGTACTTGATGGACGCGCCCGCACGCATCCCCGCGGACGCGACCGGTTCCATTCCGGTGCTGGGGGAGGACTGACACATGGCCGTCACCCTCGGCAATTACACCTTCGATCCGGCCCACACCGCGGTGCGCGAAACGCACCAAGAGGTCGGGGGCCGGCGTGAGCGCGTTGTGGAAATCAACGGCGTCATCGTGGGCGCGAGCACGCCCGCCGCCATCGAGGCCACGCTGGACGCGATCCTGAGCGCGTCCGCTTCGGACGCCTACACGGCGGCACTGAGCCTTCGAGAAGGCCGCCAACTGTTCGTCCGGCGCACGGATTTCGAGCGGCACGTATCGCCAGATGCGTTGACCGGCGCCTTCGTGCTGAAACTGCGCGCGCGCGATCCACACGAGGAGTCCATCGCAGTGGCGACGGTGAACTGGACTGTTCAGGCGTCCGGCTCAACCCTTCCTCTTGCCACCGAAGGCACGGCCCCCGCGCCGCTAACCATATCCTTGTACGCCGTGGGCGATGTAGTCAGTCCGGCGTTCGATGATGGGGAACGCAGCATTGCTTACAACGGAATCGTACCCGATGGGTCCACCCTGATCTTTGATGCTGTGACGCAGCGCGTCACGTTGGACGGTGATGACGTGACGCCGTATACGCAGGGCCTTTTCCCGTGCGTCGATCCCGCCGGCGCAGCGCTGCGTTACACGGATGCCGCGGCGAGTTCGCACCACGCGAACGTTACTGTCGCCTACCGCGACCGCTGGTGGTGAGCGGCATGGACTACGCACTCGAGATCTACGATACCGAGGGAAGGCGCATCGCGCGCCTTACGGACGTGCCGTTGGTCGAGGTCGTGCACACGTGGTCCGGCGAGCCGGACCGCATCCGCGGGATGCTGCCCGAGGGCGTGATAGACCTGAGCCACGGCTACCGCATCCACGCCATCGTCGATGGCGTGCCCGTGTGCGATGCGTATGTCACGGCGGTCGCACCACAGTGGGGCGAGACGCGCAAACTCATCCTCGACAAGTACGTCACGTTTCGCGAGGTCATCGCGTTCGAGGCGGAGCGCAACGCGTTGGAGGGCAACACCACCGTGTCCCGCGCGTACACGAATCGCACGGTCGAATCCATAGTCCGCGACATCGTTCAAAGCGCGCCCGGCGCGATCCATTACACCGTCGCGCATGCAGCGTATCCGGACGGAGCACAGCGCGAGTACGCGAAGTTTCTTGCGCGAAAGAATGCGGGGAACGAACTGGGGATCGGCGGCATCGCTACCGGGCAGTGGGCAGGCGCAGACCGCATTGACGCAACCGCGGCGTACGCGAAAGACGGCGACACAATCGCCGGACTCAAAGTGGATGGCTTCTCCTGGCCGGACGTGCGCCTGATGCTGATCGATTCGGAGGAGACTTCCGAGAATTCGCACGCGGTAACGCGGCATCCCGAGGTTGTCGAGTGGACTGCCGAGCAGTACAACGCGAGCGGCTACAAACTGCAGGCCGATGCCGCCAAGGCCGCGTTACAGGCGCTCATGAGTGGCAAGGGGATCGACTACCTTGAGTTGAATCCGCATCGCGACGCGTCGGGCGCGTTTGATGATCGAGTAGACGCGTACGGACGTTACCTCGCCCTGGTCTTTGGCGGTGGCGAATGCTTTAACGCGGCCCTCGTCGAGCAGGGGCATGCGGACGTCTACCTCTACGAAGACGGCAAGTACCTGGTGCCCGAGATGGAATTGAAAGACTTCTTCTCGTACACGCAGGCGAACGTTTCGTCCATCGAGGCGGCCGCGGCCACACTCGTGAGTTTTGATGCGAGCGGCGGTGTGCTGGAAGCCTTGACCGCGCTCGCCTACGCGGCAGGCGGTGGCATCTGGTCCGTGGACGCCACGCTGCGCGTGCGGTTCCGCATTGCGGGGCGCGTGGATCGCGTGGTGTATTTCGATCCGGTGCAAATGGGTGTGGCCCTTGGCTCCGATTCCCGGGAGGTCGCAAACGCGATCTACTTCGAGGGCAATCCCGTCACCGGAACGCTGGAAAAATCCTATTGGCGCGGCGACAGCATCGACGCGTATGGATTTCACGGACGTTCGCTGGACCATTACGGCATATCCCTGGAGGAGGACGCGGACAAACTGGCCGAAGGGTTGCTGCTAGACGTGGCGTATCCCGAGCCTGCGGGAGGAGTCGAGTTCCTTGAAGGCAACACGGCGATCGACGTGGGCGATGTTGTCGAGGTGCGCGGGGCGGAGCCGCGGCGCCTCGAACGGGAGGCTGCGGACGAATGGGGCGGAGAATTCACGGGACGCCTTGTGGCGCGCGTGAAGAGCGTCACGCACCGTTTGTCGGGGCGGCAGGTTTCCACGCACATCGCTTTCACGTCGCCGCTGCGCTCCGTCGCGGACCCGCTGCGCTTCATGGTGCGCAGCCAACCGCGCGAAACCGAATTGTTCCAGTTCCGGCTCGACGTGGCGGATGTGGGCTTGGATGCGGGATATCACTTGGATTAAGCGCCGCGCGCGGCGAGGAGCATGAGATGGCGATCAAAGGCAAAGCATACACGAAAACCGCATGGACGTTCGCGGAACGGCCCGTAACCTCGGCGAAACTCAACCAGTGGGATGACCGCATCGAGGCGGCGCTGGAGCTGATTCACTATCTGCTGAGTCATGCGTGGGGCGGCGGCAACGGCGTGATTCGCAAGGCAGCGGCGGACGATCTGGCGGTCGCCGCCGCAGCGACGCCGGGCCTGTCGGTGCGCGTGAAACCGGGCTATGCGTTCATCGCGAAGTACCCGTACAAGCTGGAAGCGGAGACGGCAACTGCCGAGGTCACGCCCCCCGTAGCAAACCCGCGCATCGACCTCGTGCAGGCGCGTCTCGAGACCTGGGACGTCAGCATCGTGACGGGCACGGAGTCCGCCACGCCCACGGCCCCGAATCCTTCGAGCAATGCGCTCGCCCTCGCGCGGCTATGGCTGCGCCCCGGCATGGCATCCATCAAGAACACCGACGACGGGGTAAACGGATACATCATCGATGCGCGCGTCTTCCTGTAGAGGCAACGTGCATCGCGAACAACGAGAGGAGCATTCGCATATGGAAAACCTGGACAGCCTGGTTTCGGAAACGAGCGTGACCCTCTTGGGCGCGCTGTTCGGCACGGCATGGACTTTCTTCAAATCGCAGGACTGGTATCAGCGGGCCAAGGAACGCCGCTACGCGCAGGCGCTGCTTGCGCTCGAGGCGGGCGTGGACCAGACCTACCAGACCTACGTGCGCTCGATCAAGGAATCGAGCGCGGACGGCAAGCTCACGCCCGCGGAGCGCCGCCGCGCCCGCGAACTGGCGCGTGACGCCGCGGTGTTGTACGGGCGCACGCAGGGCATCGACGTGATCAATGAGGTCGGCCAGGAGTACATCGACCTCTGGATCAACCGCCTCGTCAACAAGCTGAAGAATGAAAGCTGAACGGCGCGTTGCGCAGACGCGCGAGCAATGCGAGGGAGACGCCTGCGGGCGTCTCCCTCTGTTTGCCGGCAAAGCCCACGGTCAAGCACGGACGGGCACGGACGGGAGGGACAGCAAGGACAAGGTGCGGACCCCATCGGTGAGACATCTTGACACGTCCGGGCCGCATCGTTAGATTCTGGCCTCATCAGGTCTTTCACAGGACGCCTCTTCCCGGGCAAAGGAGCATGCCGTGCATTACCGTATCGAACGCGACACCATGGGCGAGATGAAGGTCCCGAACAACCGCTACTATGGATGCCAGACGGCGCGCTCGCTGGTCCATTTCAAGATCGGCACGGAGCGCATGCCGCGCGAGCTGATCCGCGCGCTGGGCATCCTCAAGAAAGCGGCCGCGCTGGTCAACCAGGATCTGGGACTGCTCGACGCCGGTTTATGCAAAGCCATCTGCGACGCGGCGGACGAGGTCATTGACGGAAGACTGGACGAGCATTTCCCGCTCTCGGTCTGGCAGACGGGCAGCGGGACGCAGACCAATATGAACGCCAACGAGGTGATCTCGAACCGCGCCATCGAAATGCTCGGCGGCGAGATGGGCAGCAAGAAGCCCGTTCATCCGAACGATCACGTCAACATGTCGCAATCGTCGAACGACACGTTTCCGACCGGCATGAGTATTGCCGCCGTGGAACAGATCCACCGCATCCTGTTGCCCGCGCTCGCGAAGCTGCGCGACACCTTGAAGCAGAAGGCCGACGCCTTCCAGGCGATCATCAAGATTGGACGCACGCATCTCATGGATGCCACACCGCTGACGCTGGGACAGGAGTTTTCGGGCTACGCCCAGCAGTTGGCCAACGGCATCGAACGGATCGAGTCGACGCTGCCCAAGCTCGCGGAACTCGCCCTCGGCGGGACTGCCGTGGGCACGGGCCTCAACACAAAGAAGGGGTACGACGTGAAGGTTGCCGCCAAGATCGCGGAACTCACCGGCCTGCCCTTCAAGACGGCGCCCAACAAATTTGAGTCGCTGGCAGCGCACGACGCCATGGTCATGACCTCCGGCGCGCTGAAGACGGTCGCGTGCAGCCTCATGAAGATCGCCAACGACATCCGCTGGCTGGCGAGCGGCCCGCGTTGCGGGCTTGGCGAGATTACGATTCCTGAAAATGAGCCGGGCTCGTCGATCATGCCGGGCAAGGTGAATCCGACTCAGTGCGAGGCCATGACCATGGTGGCCGCGCAGGTCATTGGGAACGACACCGCGATCAATGTCGGCGGGTCCATGGGCAACTTCGAGCTGAACGTGTTCAAGCCCGTGATCATCTACAACCTGCTGCAATCGATCCGGTTGTTGGCCGATGCCAGCGAGTCGTTCAACGAGCATTGCGCGCTCGGCATCGAGCCGAACGAGGCGCGCATCGACGAGCTGCTGCACAAGTCGCTGATGCTGGTCACCGCGCTGAACCGCAAGATTGGCTACGACAACGCGGCGAAGATCGCGAAGACCGCCCACAAGAATGGGACGACACTCAAGGAAGAGGCGATCAACCTGGGCTTGCTGACTGCCGAGGAGTTCGACGCGACGGTGGATCCATCCAGAATGATCGGGCCCAGCGACTGAGGAGGGCCTATGCCGCATCGCTTGCCCGATCGGACCGATCCGTCAGATCCGTCCGATTCAGGGGACAGGCGCCCTGGCCGGTCTGTTTACCGCGTCTTCAGGAGCGCGTAGCTGCGTGTCGCAAGATAGAGCGTGTTGCCGGAGCACGCGGTCTTTGGGGAGTCGGACTGCAGTGAAGCGGGATCCCATTTCAAGCCGGCCACTTCGACTTCCGCCGGGGTGATTCCGTAGTTCACGAACGCCGCGTGACCCGCAAACAAGAACGAAGCGACGCGGGCCGGAGCTTTGATCGTATAGCCATGCGGCGCGGTCGCGGTGCGCCGCAGGAAGTCCACCACGCGCTTGGGCAGATTGAACCAGTCGCTCTTCACGGGAACGTTCAACTGTTCGCGGATATCGAAGTCCTCGTGCCCGAACGTGCCCATGTTCCACACGATGGCACGGCCGCCGCCGGCATACGCTTTCGAAGTCACCATGGGGATCCGGATGGGGGCGTCTTCGCTCGCATCCAACACCGCCCACGCCAGGACCGCGGTGTCTGTGGGCGCGAGGTCGCCATGCACGCGGAACGGTCTCTCGCACGGATAGGCGGCGTTCTCAATGATGAACTCCCGCACGACACCACCCGCGTGAATCACGTCTTGCGGTCGATACCCGAAGAACTCGAGAATCTGGGGCTTTCTCTTCAACTGGTGCAGCGCATCGAACGTCACGATCACGTGACGGCCCGCCATCAGCGCGCGCGGAATGGCTTCGGCCACGGACGGGTCGCTCACCGCGTGCGCGGTGAGGATAACGCTCTGCATGGATGGCGACACGCTGTGCGCAGGCACGCAGGGAATGCCCAACATGCCCAGGTAGTCAAAGATATACAGGTCGTGGCCGCCGTCCCGGTTTGGCGGCTTGACGACGTACACGCCTTTCGGGTCTAGTGCCGCGTCGTTCAGCGCGCGCAGCGCGTCTAGGGATTTCGCAAGCCGGCCCATGCGGCTGCCGTTGAACAAGCGCTCGTCGTAACACCAAATGGTGATGTCCGAAGCGCCGCCGAGGCATGTCGTCACGGCCTGATCGAAGAACTGCTGGCCGTCGCAATCCAGGAAGTCGAACCAGCCGGACTCGCACTTGGCGCCCGCGCACAACTGCATCCAGCGCAGATTGAAATACCCTTGGTACGGCTCGACGTAGCCGAAGTCCAGCGTGGTGGGGTCGCGCGTTTCAGTGCCTTGCCACACGGCGTCGAATATGGCCGGAAACCGATCCACATCGTAGCCGAAGCGCGCGTAGCGGTCGTAGTACTGCGGAAACTTGACCGTCACGCGAACCGCGGGATTCTCGGCGTGGGCGGCCTGCACCCAGCGCTCCGCCACCATCCCCAACTGGCGCCGGCGCATCGCGCCCCAGTCGCCGTCGTGACAGGCCGCGGCGCACACCGAACAGCGGCACGAGGTGAAGAAGGCGTCATCGATGACAATCTGGCTGAACAGCCGCGCCAGCTTGCGTACCTCGAGTTCCAAGGCCGCGACGGTGTCCTCATCGCTATAGCAGAAGACCGCCTGGCGCGTCTCGACGCCTTCGGAGCGTTTGCCAAAGCCCGCCCCTTGCAGCGGCATGATGCCGCCCAAGACGGCGAAACCCTCCGCGGAGAAAAAATCGCGCGCGGACTGCAGCGTCGGCTCAGACACCACCGAGCCCGCGCGAAACCCTTCGAGAACGACCCGGGAAACCTTGCCGGCCTGAAGCCGTTCCACGGCGCGCGCGCGGACTTCCGGTGCGTCCATGCCGCCAATCAGTGTTTCCGCGGTCAGATAGGCCGTCAACGTCAACGCCATACAGGTACTCCCAGATACATGGTTCACAGCCGACTGTGTGCAGAAACCCGTATTCTATAGGCTGCCCCCTGCCCACACAAGGAAACCGCGAATCCAAGGCCGTGGATGCTCCTGCGAAGCAGGTTCGGCGGGGGTGACTATCGCCTTTGACGCCCCGCGCGCGAGAAGAGAAGGACTGCAGGGACTACAGGGACTGCAAGGACAAATGCCTACCCCCGCGCACGCGGGGGCACCCGTCGTTGGCGTCGTTGGCGTCCTTGGCGTCGTTGGCGTCGTTGGCGTCGTTGGCGTCCTTACTCCCCCGTGCGGGGGGTTCTTTCCCTCCATGCGCGCGATATCGCAAGCGCACCGCCGTCTATGCCACAATAGGCTCTTGGTGCGCCGGACCGCTGTTCCGGGAATGAATGGAGGGGAAACCGTGAAATACGTCGCGATAGTGCTGGCAGCGTTGTGTGTGGTGGGCGCGTGGGCCGAAGAGATCGATTGGAAAGACATCACGCCGCAGGCGGACCTGGCGGGTTGGGCGGCCAACAGCGGCGACTGGAAGGTTCAGGATGGCGTGCTCACCGGCACCGCGACCGCCGGCGCGCCCGCCGTGTTCATGTCATCCCTCTTCACGGCGGACTTTGAACTGGAGCTGGAATTCAAGGCGGCCGCTCCTGCGGCGGGCGGCATCGTGTTTCGCGGGCATGAACTGCCCAAGCTTCCCATCGCGGAAGGCGCCGACCCGCAGAAGGCCGCGCGCACCTTGTACGGCTACCGGGCCCGCATCGACACAAACGCGCCCGCGCGCTGCGGAGCCCTCGACGATCCAAGCGGCCACATCAATGCGGTGTTGCCGCGCGGCGCCGCGGGGGAAAGCATCAAGTCCGGGGACTGGAACACGCTGCATGTGTCCGCCATGGGCAATGACCTGCGCATCGACATCAACGGCATTCAGGCGATTACGGGGGAAACCACCACGTATTCGACGGGCTGCCTGGCGTTGACCGTGGATGCAGGCAATGGCGGCGCCATCCAGTTTCGCGCCATCCGGATCAAGGATCATGGGCGCGCAGGATCGTGGCGTGCGCTCTTCAACGGCCAGAACATCGACAATTGGATTCAGTGGGGCGAAGAGGAATGGACCGTCGAGGACGGCGCGATCATCGGCCGCAGCGGCCCCAAGAAATCGGAAGGCTACCTCGCGACACCGGACACGTGGAAGGACTTCCACGTGCGCGGCTCGTTCAAGATGCTCGGCGAGGGCAATTTCGGCTTGTTCTATCATTCGACCATCGCCTACGACGAGAAGAAGTACCCGGTCATCTCCGGCCTCCAAGGAGAGGTCGCGCCGGGGTATCCCAGCCCTTCAGGCTGGGTGTATGAGAGCTACAAGCGCGGCTGGCTCGTCGAGCCGGATATGAAGCAGCTCGGCGCCTATGCGTTGAAACCCGGCGACTGGAACGAAATCGAGATCAAGTCCGTGGGCAACCGCATCATCACGTGGGTCAACGGCGTCAACGTGCTCGATTGGACCGACGCGGCGCCCAATCTTGTCGAAGGCGCGTTCGCGCTCCAGCTCCATACAGGCGGTGTCGACGGCATCATGTGGAAAGACCTCTTTGTCGCGGAATAAGACCTGATCGCGCAGGCTACCGTGAAAGGTGAAGAACTCCGATGAAGAAAGAGAAGAGAGATTCCGGCTGCAGCGGGTATCAGATCAAGTTTACGATCAATGTCATCGAACCTCCGATCTGGCGCAGCGTCCAAATCCCCGGCAGGTATACGCTCGGAGATCTGCACTACGTGATTCAGGCAATCATGGACTGGGAAGATGCGCATCTTCACGAGTTCGCAGTCGGCAAACAGAGTTATGGACCCTCTGGTGAGGTGAACGACCAGGACGTCTTCGATGAGAGCGAGGTCACGCTGGCCATGCTTCTCGGATCGACGCGCAAGAAGTTCACCTATCACTACGATTTCGGCGACGATTGGTGCGTCATCGCTGAAGTGGAGAAGCGGCTCAAGCTGGACGAGGAGCTTGAGCGCCCGGTGTGTCTGGCGGGTGCGCGCCGCGGCCCCTGCGAGGACAGCGGCGGTCCGTGGGGGTATCTTTCCAATCTGGAAGCCTTGCAGGATCCCGAGCATCCGGATTATGCCGACATTGTCGAATGGATGGGGGACGACTGGGATCCCGAGTACTTCAACCTCGACGAGATTAACCAACGGCTCGCCATGGATCCCCAGGACATGGTGGACGACGGCGATTGGGAAGAAGACGATCTGGACGAGGACGAGCAGGACGCGTTCATCGAACAAATGCTGAATGAAGACCCCTTCCTCGAAGAGCGCGTCATGCGCTTGCACAACAAGATCGCCCAGGCCTACGGGATTGAACCCGGCGATTCGATGCACTCGTTCGTCGAAAAAATGAGCGCGGACGACTTGAAGCACTTCGCGGAGACCCATCTGGCGGGCGACCGCCTGGAGGCGGCCCACGAATTCGGATTGCTCGCGCTGACTGCCGACGATTTTGACGAGAAGATGGAGTTTGCCAGGAAGGCCCTCGAGCTGGATCCCCAGAATGTGGATGGCCGCATCGTCATGGCAAACGACATGATGCTCTCTGACAATGTCGATGGCGGAATCGCGATGGTGCGCGAAGCGATGTCCGTGGCGGAGGCGACGCTCGGCCAGAAGTTCTTCCTGCAGCACCGCGGGAAGTTGGGCGAACGCGTTGAGGCGCGCCCATATCTGCGGACACTCCTGTCTCTGGCCC
>JADLCA010000478.1 GCA_020847495.1 Candidatus Hydrogenedentota bacterium
GGACCCGTTCAAGAAAGAGTGCCTGCTGAACGGCTGGGACCAGATCGGGCTCACCCTGCGGCATGAGGAACGCATCGCCGCCTTCGAGAAGGCACGGGAAGCCGCGCACTGACAAGGGGCGTGGCTTCTCCTCTCGCGCTGCAGGACCTGCATGAGAATCGGCAGGGCGGGACGCTCCTCAGTACCGCCTCGCTCGCCGAGCGCGGCGGCACAGCGCTACGCTCAGCAGGGAGCCGGTACGTCACACCAAATCACCTCGCGCCCTGGCTGGCGTGATCAAGAGCACAGGCGAGGGCCCCTATGCCACACGGCTGTCTCCAGTCCGCCTTTGTCCATCTGAGGCCCTTGCGCATGGCAGGAGACTTTTGAATTGCCGGCGTGGCACCCGGCGGACCTACCCCGAATGCCGCCCAAAGAAAACACTGGGGAGGAGGCGTCAGCGAAACGCCTCCTCCCCTTCACAACAGCACGGTCCGCGTGCTTACTCGTGCGCAATCACGTAAGAGCCCGGTTCGGTCACAAAGAGCGGTTCCAGCTTCGCTGTGGCAATCGGTTCCGGCACCGTGGACGAGCGGCCTTCCCAGAAGGTGCTCCATTCCCCGGCCGTGGCAAACTTCACTTCCGCGTTTTCTTCGCTCCATAACTTCGTCAAGGCGGCGCCACACGCGTTGACCACGCGCTTGTCAAGGTTTGCCAGGTTGTCGATTAGCGCGGGGGTTGCGCGGCGGTTGTTCGCAATGGCGAGCGCGCCGGCGGCGGCCACGCGCACCGACACGTCTTCATCGACGAGACCTCGGGCGATCGTATCCACCGAGGCGACGTCGCGGGCGGCTCCCATGATCTGGAGGGCGGCGGCGCGGTTTCTTGCGACCGGGTTCGTGGCGCAGTCACGCACGATGGGGATCGCCTTGCCACGGTCAATCGTCATGAGCACTTCGAGGACCCCGGGCAGCGTGCGCGCGCCGTAGCTATCGATGGTGGCTACCAGGAAAGTAAAGATGGGCAATTGCTTTTCCATGGCTGCGAGTTTCTTGATAGCGGCCTGGCGTTCATTGGCATCCGCGGAGGCGAACTTGTCGATGATGAGAACGACTTCTTCGCGTTGTGCCGCGGTGAGGCCGGTGCGTTTCTTCATGTCTTCTTCGTACTTGACGGCCCACGGGTTGACTTTGCCCAGGTCGTAGGCGCCCTTCTTGTCGTTCTTTTCGACGCGCTGGATGCGGCTTGCCTCGAACATGAGGCTGCCCGAGCCCGAAGCGACAACAAAACAGTTCTCGTTGGGCTGGGAGACTACACCGTCAAGGGTGGACCCGTCGGTCAGGTACACCGTGTCCCCGGAGGCAGCAAGGCTTCCCAATCCCAGTAAAAACATGACGGAACATGCGGCAATTGGTTGTCTCATGGTCAGTTCTCCTAGTCCAACCGGTAGGCCAGGCGCCGGAACGCCACTTGGGTTGTGTCTTCGACGCGGAGGAAGTCGGCCACGCGCTTGTCGTAGAACAGGTCGAGCGCGTCGCGCGGCACGCTGAAGTCGGGACCCGGCACGAGCACGCCGAGGTCGGCCGTGACCACGCTGCCGCGGATCACCATGCGGCCGCGCGTGTTGGACTTGTGCCGGTCGCTGCTCCGCGTAATGGCGAAGATGCTGTTGTTCGAGTACAACAATCCGTCAAACTGGAATGGACGGCCGCTCGAAGGCCGTGTCATTTCATCGGCGTACCAGAAGTCGCGAAGCTGGCTTTCCTGCAGCCAGAAACTGTTCGGGCTCAAGTCGTGGATCGCCGCCGTGCCCGGATCCGGAATCGTGACAACACCCGACTCGCCGTATTTCACGGAGTGCTCGTCGTTGGCGATGTAGCGATATAACGGTTGATCAGGGCGCAGGCGGTAGTAGCGCGCCTTGTAGCTGGAGTCGGCCTGGGCCTTCAGGTACTCCATCTGGTTGAAGAGCATCAGCTCCGACGTGGTGAAACTGTACTCGGTTTGCGCCCCCTGCGCCCAGCCGGCGTCCACCACACCGGTATCGTAATAGCCCTTCGAAAAGGTCTGGGTCACGCCGCTCTTGGTGATGTTCTGATTTGCGTGTTGTGTGCGCATGTCAACGAACGCAGCCGAGGGGAACTTGCTGGTGTCCGCGGTGTGGTGCTTGCCGCGGATGGTCACGTAGTCGCCCATCATGATGCTGCCGCCGGACGTCAGCGCAAAGCCGTTTTCGGTGCCATCTGCGGCCACGCCAAACTCGCCGGGCGCGTCGGCGTAGGTGACATCGCCGATGACATACACATTGCCGCGCACGTAGATCTGGCCCCATCCCTTCAACTTGCCCTTGATCACGAGGTCGCCGTCAACCGCCACCTTCTTGTCGATCACGATGGGGTCATCGTCAGTGCCGATAAGGAACAGGTTGCCGTCGTACGAGCCGTCGGTGGACAGCGTGTCCAGCGCGCTGTTGGAGGCCGTGGGCAATCCCGTGCCGGTGTAGGCGGAGCCGGTGGGCACGCCGTATGCCACGCCCGCGGTGACCGTACCCGTGACGTCGGCCGGGTCCAGTTCAAAGGAGATGGAGCCGTTGGTGCTGTTGATCACGCGTTCAAACTCGTCATCGCTGACGTAGCGGTCGCCGTCGTCGTCGGGGAAAGGCGCGGGGAAGTCGTTGGGCAAGGTGCCGTCAGTCTGGAGGCTCTCGTCCTCGGGATAGTTCAGGTACAGATTCGCGAACTGCTGCAGCATCCCGTCTGAGTCGGTGCCGGCGTTGGCAAAGTTGGTGACGGTCAGGGCACCGGTGGCGCTCTGCGTCACCTTTCCGTTGGTGGTGCTGAAGTGATAGCTCTTGAACGTTGACGAGGCGATATTGGACGCGCTCATCAGCGCGCCGGTCTGGTTGTACACCTGGCCGCGGCTGTATGCCGTGCCCGCGAAGCGGGTGCGGATATCCTCGCTGGTGCGGATCATCAGCGACTCGAGCGCGGCCACCTTGATGCGGTCGAAGTTGCCGTATTGGGAGGCGTCCGTGTTGCGGGCCAGGTCGAGCGGAACGACCTCGGCATGGCACAGGATGCAGTTGATGTTGTTGGCGAGGATGCCATACTCGAAGCCGTCGAACAGCTCGCCCGACACGCGCACGGTCTGAACCGAGGTGGCGGTGCGTTGGGCGACCCTGCCCGTGGCCCGGATCGAAAGCGTCGTACCCGTGAGGTCGTCCGTGCGGCTCAAGGTCACTTGGACAATCTGGCCGCCCGACGCCAGCATGTGGTCGTCTTCCTCCGAAACCAGGACCAGCGGATCCGCGATGTCGAAATCGCCGTCGCCGTTGGAGTCGAATTCGTTGCCGTCCCGCGTGCCGTTTTCGTTCACGTCTTCGTTGTTGGGCACAAGCCCGTTGATGAAGACGAAGTACGAGGCAAGGTTGCCGGTGGTGTTGCCATTTCCGATCACATACTGATTCCAGATGCGCTCGATGCCGAGGTCTGCTCCGGCTTTGCACACTTCGTCGAGCCGCGCCTGCTGTATGGCTTCGTCGGTCCGTATCTTGGCGGTCTGCACGCGGGCCACGACCACCGTGACCGCGCCCAAAATCACGATCACGGCCAGCACGACCAGGACGAGCGCCATACCTTCTTGATATCTGCGTTTATCGGCCATCGGAATGCCCTCCATGCGGGACACTTCACCCGGCGCACTCACGCCGGGGGTACACCACCTAGTTTTGCAAGTACACGTCGCTGGACACGGTGACCCGAACGGGATCGCTTCTGCGCCCGCTCAGGAACTTCTCCGAGGTCAGCGTTATGGTAATCACGTCGCCCGTTCGGGCGAATTGGACGCCGCTGAGGTCGTTGGCGCCGCCCACGGGCATCGTCTCGCCGGTGTCGGCCGTATCCCCGTCCGCGTTGAGGTCCTGAATACGCACGATCCGCCTGCTCAGGACGCCGTCCGAGTCGAGGTCTTCCCCGCTGTCCAGCCGCCCGTTCTCGTTCGCGTCTTCATTGATATAGCGGTACCGGATCGCTCTGGACCAGTTGCGTCCGGAGCCGGACGTGGGAATCTGGAACACGAGTTCCGTTGGGCTTCCCGCAGCGGGGTTCGCGTTGACGGCAACGGCATCGAGCGGAGGCGTCAGCGAATCGTCGCTGACCTTGGACGCCATCTGCAGCTCGCGCGTCATCGCGGCCAGTACGTCGCGGACATTGTCCTGCACGTCCGCCTTGCTCTCGGCGGTCGCCATGGATGTGGTGGAAGTTTGCAGCGCGACAACACCCAGCACGCTGATGATGGCGAGGATGGCCATCGAGATGACGAGTTCGACCAAGGTGAAACCCCGTGAATTCATATGCATGCCTTCCTTAACGGTCCGTCAGCAGCGTTGAGACGCTGACCGTCATAGGGCGGCCCCGCAGATCCACCCATTCGCTGGTAACCGTGACCTCAAGCGGGTTCGCGTTCGGGTCCACATAGTCCACGGTGATGACTTCCTGAGGCAGCGTGCCCACGCCGGCCACCTCGGTCGAGTCCAACCAAACGGAGGTCAAGGCCTCGGGAAAACTCTCGGGGTTGGCGTCGCGCACGTCGCGCATATTGCTGACAATCCCGGTGCAGTTGCGGATGGCCGTATGCCGCTGGTTCTGGGTGTCCAGGGCCACGTAATACGAGATGAGGGATTGGGCAGTCGCCCCCAGCACGACGGAGAAGAGCGCCACCGCGAAGGTGAGTTCCATCAGCGTGACGCCTTCGTTCCGTTTCAGCCCATGATGCCACATAGTCGGTCCTCCGGTTCGGGATAGGGCATGCGGAAGGAGAAGCGGGGGAAGCCTGGAAGGATTCCCGCAACCTGGGTCCGCGTGTTACCCGTAAACGGCTCAAATGGAACAGTGTACTCGCTCCCGGCGGTGAAAACCGCCATGCATGAGGAGAGCACACCTCAAATATCCCAATGACCGCTTAAGCAACGGACACGCACGTCCCAAGATGCGTTCCCCCCTATTATGCCACAGGAGTGCGTTCCAGGCAAATGGGGAGCTGCTCCATGATGCCGTATCTTATTAAATTTGAATGACTTAGGGAAGGATGGCCCAAGTTGAAAGGCCAGAACTTGCCAGGCGGCGCCAGCCGTACCCATAAAACTCGCGGGTCCAGTGTAAGCATAAAACACAAAATAGTCAATAGTTTATCAGATCCGTCGGCTACGCCGTCTTGAATCGAATACAAGGATGTACAAACGGTATGCCAACAAAGAGAAGCACGCGTCTCGCCCGTGATTCTTGGCTGACTCTGAAACCTGGTGTTGAATGATGCCTGCCTTATACTCTGTGCTTGCTAGGCCGCCACGAGGGTACTTGGGTCCCGATACGCAAACATTGTGAGAAACTTTCGCATTTGATTGGGCGGTTGTTAGCCTATCTATTGACCGTCAACATCTTTCGCCCGACGGACACCGCCACGTCTTTCGGTGCAGGATATGCGACCCTTGGGTGTGAGAGCATGAACTGTTCTCCTGCGAAACAC